>JAQVWW010000099.1 GCA_028709505.1 Eubacteriales bacterium | reverse complement strand
GCGCTGGTGTTTGCCGGCATGCAGGGCGTACCCGGCGCAGACAACGCGCTGGTCATGGCTGCGGCGCTGACCGGCGCCTGCCTGGGCTTTATCCGGTTCAATACGTATCCGGCGCGCCTGTTTATGGGCGACACCGGCTCGCTGCCGCTGGGCGCGGCGGTCACCTGGCTGGCTATGGTGGCAAAAATGCCGCTGTGGCTGCCGGTGATGGCGCTGATGTACATCATCTCCAGCGTATCGGTGATCATACAGGTGGCGTACTTTAAGCGCACCGGCAAACGCGTGTTTAAGATGGCCCCCATACACCATCATTTCGAAAAGCTGGGCTATCCCGAAACGAAGATTACCGCCATGTATCTGATCATTACCGTCATCCTATGCTTGGTAGGGCTGGCGGCGGTGCGCTGACAAGGAGGGAAAAATGGACTATCAAGGTAAAACCGCATTGGTGGTGGGCCTGGCCCGCAGCGGCGTGGCGGCGGCAAAGTTGCTGTCCCGGCTGGGCGCCCGGGTTATCGCCAATGATACAAAGGATATGACACAGTTACCGGCGGCCCGGGAGCTATCCGCCGTGCCGGGCATCTGGCTGGAGCCGGGCCGCCCGGCGATGGAATTGCTGGGCGAGTGCGATATACTGGTGCTAAGCCCGGGCATTTCCGCCGAGGCGGGCTTTGTCCGGGAAGCTGTCCGCCAGGGCAAGGAAGTCGTGGGTGAGCTGGAGCTGGGCGCCGGTCTAACCGACAAGCCCATCCTTGCCATCACCGGCACCAACGGCAAGACCACGTGCACATCGCTGGCCGGCATGATGATGCGCATGTCGGGCAACCGCGTGGGCATCGTGGGCAATATTGGAGATCCGCTGTGCGATCACGTGTGCCTGCCCGACGAAGAGGACCTGTATGTGGCCGAAGTAAGCTCCTTTCAGCTGGAGACGGTGCAGGCGTTCCGGCCGCGGGTGTCGGCCTTGCTTAACATCACGCCGGATCATCTGGACAGGCACCATACGATGGAAAACTATATAGACACCAAATGCCGCATTTTTGCCCAGCAGCGTGCCGGGGACGTGGCGGTGCTCAACTACGATGACGAGGCGCTGCGTGCGGTGGCCCATCTGGTGCCCTGCAAGTTGGCCTGGTTTAGCCGCAGGGCCGAGGTGGACGAAGGTTGCTTCGTGCGCGACGGCCGCATCGTCTTTCGCACCGACGGCCAGGAGCAGACGCTGTGCCGCAGCGAAGAGGTGCGTATCCCCGGCGCCCACAACCTGGAAAACGCGCTGGCCGCCGCGGCCTGCGCGCTGTATGCCGGCGCTTCAGCCAAAGCGGTGCGCCATTCGCTGGCCGCCTTTGAGGGCGTAGAACACCGGCTGGAGCTTGTGGAAAAGATTCGCGGCGTCCGCTTTATCAACGATTCCAAAGGCACCAACCCCGACGCGTCGATAAAGGCCATTCAGGCCATGACGCTGCCCACCGTTCTCATCGCCGGCGGCTATGATAAGAAGACCGGTTTTGACAGCCTTGCTCAGGCTCTGCCCGGCAGTAAAATCGTGGGCCTGGTGGTGCTGGGCCAGACGGCCGGCGCGATACAGGCCGCCGCCCAGGCGGCAGGGTTCACCGACATCGCCCAGGCAGATTCTTTGGAAAATGCCGTCAGGCTGGCATATGACATGGCACACACCGGATATAATGTATTATTGTCTCCCGCATGTGCGTCCTTTGATATGTTTACCGACTATGAGGAGCGCGGCAGGATATTTAAACAAATCGTGGCGGATCTGGCCAAGGTGAAAGGATAACATGCCGACAAGGAAAACGATGGACTACGTCATGCTGGTCTGTTGCGTTGGGCTGGTGATATTTGGGCTGGTGATGGTGTTTTCGGCCAGCTACTACACATCCCAGAGCAAGGGCGGCGACGGCACCTATTTTTTAATCAAACAGGTGCTGGGCGCTGCGTTGGGCATTGCCGTGATGATGGTATGCGCTTTCCTGCCGGTGCGCGTGTTTGACAACCTGTTTTTGGCTTTCCTGCTGACGCTTATCAGCATCGGCCTACTCATCTGGGCGTTGATGTTGCCCCCGGTAAACGGTGCGCAGCGCTGGGTGGAGATTGCCGGGCAGAGCGTGCAGCCGTCGGAAATTGGCCGCGTGGCGGTGATGTATTTTACCGCCATATGGCTTGCCCGCCACCAGGATGACCTGCGCAGCCGCACCCCGCAGCGCTTTTTCCGCGCCATTTTGCCGCCGCTGGCTGTCATGGGCATCATTTTCCTTTTGATTATTTTGGGCAGCAACCTGTCGATGGCGGCCAGCACGCTGCTGCTGTTTATGGTGATGATCGTCGCCGCCGGCATCAACTGGCGGGCGTTTGGCGCGCTTACGGGTCTGGGCGGCATTGCCGTGGTGCTGTTGACGGTGCTGGAGCCGTACCGGATGCGCCGCATGCTCATCTTCAGCGACCCGTTCTCCGATCCGCAAAAGAGCGGGTACCAGCTGGTGCAGTCGCTGTACGCGCTGGGCTCCGGCGGGCTGTTCGGCGTGGGCCTGGGCAACAGCCGGCAGAAGTATCTGTATCTGCCCTATAGCGAGTCGGACTTCATCCTGTCCATCATCGGCGAAGAGTTCGGCTTTTTAGGCTTGTGCGTGCTGATGCTGGTGTTTTGGATTTTCATCTGGCGGGGCATCGTTACCGTCATCAAGGCGCCCGACCGCTTTACGATGCTGATGGGCATCGGTATTGTGGGTCTGGTGGGCGTGCAGCTGCTTATCAACGTGGCGGTGGTTACCTCTTCGATGCCGCCCACCGGCGTGCCGCTGCCGTTTATCAGCGCAGGCAACTCGTCCCTCATCGTATTTATGGCGTTGACCGGCATTTTGCTCAATATTTCCCGCTATTCCCAGCAAAGCTGATATTCTCACCGCTTCACGCCCTGCCGCATATGATGATATTGTCATCTTGTGGGGTTGGGGAGGTTCGTCATGGTTGGCGATTATGTGGTATGTGGTGGTAAACGTCTGCAAGGAACTGTTGTGATAAAGGGAGCCAAGAACGCGGTGTTGCCGCTGCTGGCGGCATCGCTGCTGGCGGAAGACGAGGTGGTACTGGAGAATTGCCCGCAGCTGGCCGATGTGGAGAATATGCTCAGCATCCTACGCCAGCTGGGCTGCGGCGCGCGCCGTCAGGGCGACACGCTACTTATCGACACGCGCAGCGCAAACTCGTACGAGATGCCCGAGCAGCTCTCGGGCGAGATACGCTCGTCCATTTTTTTGCTGGGTCCCATTCTGGGCCGGTTCGGGCAGGCGGTGTGCGCCTATCCCGGCGGCTGCGAGATCGGATTGCGGCCCATTGATCTGCATCTATCGGGGCTACGGGCGCTGCACGCTGATATTGAGGAGTCTTACGGCAAGATTCGCTGCCATCCGGCCATCTTGCAGGGCGCGTCCATCCATCTGGACTATCCCAGCGTAGGCGCCACCGAAAACATCATGATGGCGGCGGTAAAGGCCATAGGCGAAACCACGCTGCACAACGCTGCCAAAGAGCCGGAGATTGAGGACTTGCAGAATTTCCTCAACGCCATGGGCGCCGATGTGCACGGCGCCGGTACCGATACCATCGTTATCCGCGGCGTAACCAGGATGCACGGCGTGCACTACCGACCCATTGCCGATCGCATCGTGGCCGGCACCTTTTTGGTGGCGGCGGCCATGACCGGCGGCGATGTGACGGTAAAGGATATCTGCCCGCGGCATATCGCCGCCGTGACCGCAAAGTTGTTGGAGACGGGTTGTACGCTCAAGACCGACGCCGACAGCGTGCGGATACTGGCCGATGGGCGGCTGCGGGCGCTGCAGCGGCTGGAGACGCTGCCCTATCCCGGGTTTCCCACCGATATGCAGGCGCAGATGTTTGCGCTTAGCTGCATTACCCGCGGCACCACCGTCATATCGGAAAACGTGTTTGAAAGCCGTTATCGACACGCCGCCGAGCTGGTGCGCATGGGCGCCAACGTCACCATCCGCGATAGGCTGGCCATCATCACCGGGGTTGAGTATTTGACCGGCAGCGAAGTGCAGGCCGCCGATTTGCGCGGCGGCGCCGCGCTGGTCATGGCGGGCCTTGCCGCTCGAGGCACCACCGCCGTGCACGGCGCGCGGTATATCGACCGCGGGTACGAGCACCTGGAGCGCAGCCTGCAAGAGCTGGGCGCCAACATCATAAAACGATAGCGATGCGCGGCCGACAGCCGCGCGCTGACACAGGAGAAAACAGCATCTATGGCACAGACGCAAAAAACCGCGGCCAAAGTCGTGGACATGCAGGATTACAAAAAGCGGCGCAAAAAGAGCGCCGCTAAGGCACGACCCGCACAGCCGCAGAAGCGGCATGCGCCGCGGCACAGCGCGCCGAAAGGCAGCTCCAACCGCGGCTTATATGTGTTGTTTGCCGTCATCCTGCTGATAGCTGCCGGCGTGCTGGTCAGTCTGGACGTCTTCTGCGTGGCGGCCATCGACATCGAAGGTGACCATACGCTGGCCGACGATGCCATTATCCAAAAATCCGGCATTACGCTGGGCGATCATATTTTAAAAGTGAACGAAGCGGAAGTGCGCGCCGGCATCGAGGCCGACCCGCTGCTGGAGCTTACGGCTTTTCGCCGGGCGTTTCCCAACCGCATCGTGCTGAGTGTCCACCAGCGCCAGCCCTACGCGGCATTGGCCTATTTGGGCAGCTATATCGTGCTGGACGAGACCTGCTGCGTGCTGGACGTACGCGGCGATCTGCCGGTGGGGCAGTACCCGCTGCTGACCGGTGTGACGGCCACCGGCTACGAGGTGGGCCAGCCGCTGCAGAGCGAAGAGGAAGGCAAAATGCGGCTGTTCAGCCAGCTGACCGTAGCGCTGCACCAGGCCGAAGCCGCCGGATACGTGGCCGAGATCAACTTACAAAACGACGGGCGCATTACGCTTTTGACTCGCGACGGCATTCTGGTGGAATACGGGAACAGCCAGCAGCTGGATGAAAAATGCCGGTGGCTGGCGCATACGATACCCGAACTGCAGCGCCAGGGAAAGACATCGGGCACGCTGTATATCAGCGGCGCGAACGGCGCCGTATTCTCGCCGTCGGCCGCCGCGCCGGCCGGCGCCGGCGATACGCCCGCGGGCGGCGAAGATCCCCCCACGCAGCCCGACGATACGTAATCTGCGCTGGTAATATGTGGGCAAGCGCCAAATTTGCGTCTTTTCTGCAAAGAATTTGTTAATTTGTCCCACATGCCCGGTGAAAAAGGTTTACTTATCCGCGAGAATTTGGTAACTTATATATGATATACAGATGTCCTGCCAGAGGCTGGCCTGCGCCGGCCGATGGCACGTTTGCTCTTTGACAAATGGACAGGATACTTACGGTGGGAGGTTATCTGATGGCACGGGCGGTGGCCGCCATTGATTTCGGTACGTCGAAAATTGCCATTGTAGCCGGCCGGGTGGATATTTCGGGCGCCTGTTTTGTGACCGGCACCGGCACGGCGCTGTACGCCGGCTTTCGCGAATGTGAATGGCTGGATTGGCAGGGCTTAAAAGAGGCCGTTATGCTGGCCCGCAAAGAAGCCCTTTCCAACGGGAACACGCGGATAAAGGATTTATACGTGTCGGTTCCCGGTGAATTTTTACGCACCACCTTTTGCCGCACGCAGGTAGAGGTTGCGGGCAAGATCCGCGCCGACGATATCGCGGCGCTGGTCGACGATCAGGAGACGTTCTATCTGCCCAAAGGGTTTGTTTCGCTGCACAGGACGCCTATCTACTACATGGTGGACGGCGCCGTGCGGTCCAAAGCGCCGCTGGGCGAGCCTTGCCGGGTGCTGGAGGCGTGGGTCAGCCACGTGATGGCCGATACAGCTTTTGTCTATAGCGTGGACGAGCTGCTGGAGTCGCTGGGCC
>JAQVWW010000098.1 GCA_028709505.1 Eubacteriales bacterium | reverse complement strand
GGCCCAGTATGCCCACGGTGGAACCGCTGACCTCGCGGGGCATGGGCGGCGATTTCCACTGGCGCTGGTCCATGTGCCGTACACAGACATCCGTGTGCCGCGACAGCGCCATCAGCAGCGTCAGCGAGTGCTCGGCGATGGGTACCCCATATACGCCGGAGCTGTTGCTCAGCGGTATCCCGCCCTGGGGATGCGCCTGCTGCAGCGCGGCGAAAAGGCCGTCGACGCCGGCCGAAAACGTGTGTACCCAGCGGGCGTTTTGAGCGGCGCGTATCATCTGGGCGTTGCCTTGGCAGGCGATAATTTCAGCCTGGGCCACCACGGCCGGGTCAAAGCCTGTGCGCATCGGCTGGCGGGAAAACTGCCAGCCGGCAAAGGTATCGCTGAGCTGTCGCAGATGTTCGTCGGTCACTTCCAGTGCAAGGACGGCGATTCTCTTCATGCGTATCTCCTTTATATGGCGTGAAAGATGGGACGTAAGTTTTTATAGGTGGCCACGTGCGTAAAGCCGGCGGCGCGGGCTTTTTCCAGCGCCGTGGCGATGCCATAGCCCACTTGAGCGGCGCTGTGGGCGTCGGAGCCCACCGTCAGGATTTCACCGCCCAGCTGGCGGTAGCGCGTCAACACGTCCACGTCAGGCAGCGTACCGGCGCGGTTTTTCAGGCCCGACGTATTGATTTCCAGCCCCAGGCCTTTTTGCACGGCGGTGCGCAGCAACTCATCCAGCACATCGGCATAGTCGGCGTAACGCAGCATGGGGTCGTCGTAGGGCGCAAATTTCGAGATATAGCTTATGTGCCCCAACACAAAGGGGCCGTCTATCCGCCGCACCATCGCAAGCAGCTCCTGCAGGTAGGCCACATAGGCGGTGTGTTGGGGTTTATTCTCGTAATAGGCGGCGTAATAGGGATCCTCACCGGCCACATAGTGCCCGGATACCAGCGCAAAGTCCAGGCCTAACTCCCGGGGCAGCCGCCCGGTGGTGGGCCATGTGCTGTCGTGATAGTCCAGCTCCATGCCGGCGGCGATGGTAAGGGCCGGGAACTGCTGCTGGCAGCGCGCGATGTCGGCCATATAGCCGGCGGTATCGCGGATATGAAAAAACTCGATGGCTTCGTCCATATGGTCGGTGATGGCGATGTGCATAAGGCCGGCCTTTTGGGCGGCGGCGCAGATATTTTCCATCGGCTCCTGCGCGTCGCCGGACCATAAACTATGTAAGTGGTAATCGAACATGCAGCCTCCCGTATCGGCATAAAAGGTACGGGGTACGCCGCCTTGGACGTATCCCGTACCTTTATTATACCGTTTTTTTGCCGGGATTACAACGTGTCGTCCTCTTCATCATCATAATCGTCGTAGCTATCGCCGGGGTAGTCGCCGGCGTCGCAGGCGCTCTGTGCGTCGCAGTCGGCGGGGGGAGCCTCGTAGGCCGGCGGCGATGCCTCCAGCCTGGCCCGCTCACGCGCGCGCTGGGCCATGTATTCGTGCTGCATCAAAGCGGCCTGCAGCGCGGCATTGGCGCGAGGCGGGGGGGCGGCGCTCTTGCCCTGCGTCTCGGGCGCCTTCTCCTGCGCCTTGGGCAAAGTCGGATCCTGCGGCCCGGGGACGGCGGGCGCTTCGGAAGGTTGGGCAAGGGGCGGTGTCCGGGGTGTCGAAATGTGGGCGGGGCGGGGTACGCGCACGCTCTGGGGTTCGGGCGGCGTGTGGGGTGATGTATGTGCCGGCGCCGGTGCGGGAGCGTCCAGCGGCGGCATGGGCGCGGCCGCCGGTTTTGGCTGGGCCGGCCTGTTCTTTTGTACGCTATCGCGCGATAATGATAACATGCCTCTTCTCATCACGGCGTAACCTCCTTTTTCTGCGTCATACCCAGTTTATGCAGCGGACGCGCGATTATTGCAAAAGCAAAATCGAAAGCGTTCGGTTTTTTGACAATTTCGCACACATCTTGACAATTAAAAGATGTAAGGATATGAAAACCGTGATAAACGGGAATAAACGGAAGATAATCAGAGATATTATAATATATTATATTATGGTAAAAATTTACATACGGATTTTATACGTTTATAATACTATATGTAAGTTGTGGTTATCTCGACACGAAACGACATATATCGTCATAGAGATAACTTCGCGTGTCGAAAAAGGCTTGATGGAGGTATTGCAATGAGTGAAGCGACAAAGGTACTGATAGTGGATGACAATGCCCAAATGCGTAATCTGATCAAAGATTGCCTGGAGACGGCCGAAAATATCCATGTGGTGGGGATGGCTTCCAACGGCAAGGAGGCGCTGGATATGGTAAAGCGCTACCAGCCGGATATCATGATGCTGGATCTCATCATGCCGGATTTGGACGGCATGGGCGTCATGGAGCGCCTGGGGACGCTGGGGGTCAAGCGCCCGCGGGTGATGGTGCTGTCGGCCATGGGCCACGAGAACGTCGTGCAGGATGCCATGCGCCTGGGGGCGGAATACTATATGGTAAAGCCTTTTGAGGTGGAGGCCATCTGCAAACGGGTGCGTGAAATGAGCATCGATCGCGGCCGGTCCGAAAAAGGAAAGCTATCTCCGGCGCCGGCACCGGCCCACGGCGCGTCTCAATCGCTGGACGAGGAGATCACCAGTATCTTTTTGACCATCGGCATCCCCGCCCACATCAAAGGCTACCACTTCCTGCGCGAGGCGGTCAAGATGGTCATTCACGACAACGAACTTATCAATAGCATTACAAAAGAGCTTTATCCCGGCGTGGCGAAACGCTTTAACACGTCGGCCAGCAAGGTGGAGCGGGCCATCCGCCACGCCATCGAAGTGGCATGGAACCGCGGCCGCATCGATTATATCAACAATATTTTCGGCTATAATGTGTTTACCAAGCAGGATAAGCCCACCAATGGCGAATTTATCGCTCTCATTGCCGATAAGCTGCTGCTGGAGCGCAGCGCCTAATACGCTATTACGTTGCAGCCTTCTGCCTGCCGGCCGGAACCCAAATTTCCGGCTGGCTTTTTTTAAGCGGCTGCAATACAATAATGGGAAAAAGAAAAGCGCCGCTGCGCGGCGCAAGAGGTGCCCATGCCTGCCGACTATACCATACAGACGCCCCGCCTGACGCTCAAGCCGCTGGGCCCGGCATATCTTGCCACCACCCACGCCTATGCCAGCGATGCGCAAAATACCGTCTATATGTTTTATCTGCCCAACGATACCGTCCAGGAGACGGCGCAGTTCCTGTGCGCCGCCGCCGCCGAATGGCAAAAGGATACCCCGTCGTTCTACGAGTTTGCCGTCCTGCTGGCCGATCGGCACATCGGCGCCGTGTCGGTGTCGCTCAGCCAAGACAGGCGCCAGGGCGAGCTGGGATGGATTATCGACAGACAGCATCAGCAAAAGGGTTATGCCACCGAAGCGGCGCAAGCGGTAATGGCTTTCGCCATCGACGAGCTGCACGTGCAAAAGATTGTCGCCCACTGCGACGCCCGCAACCAGCCGTCCCAGCGCTTGATGCGCAAGCTGGGGCTGACGCTGGAGCGCGACGACGGCATCCGGCGCAACCGGGGCAGCGACGAAGACGTACAGGAGCTGATGTATGCGCGAAGCGTGGACGCGGCGCAACCATAGCGGCCAACACGCCGCAAACACGGAATCAAAAAAAGGCCGGGGCATGCGCTCCGGCCTTTTATGATACAGCCCGGGTTTGCCGGTGCGTTGCCCGGGGCTTATCCCAGCCCCAGCAGCGCGCACAAATTGCCGCCGGTGACGCGGTCCAGGTCGGCGGCGCCCAGGCCGGCCTGTTGCAAAAAGGCCAGATCGCGGGGTGCCGTGTCCCAGGGGCAGTCCGAGCCAAACAGCACGCGATCGGCGCCTTTGGCGGCAAGGATACGGGCAAACAGCTCCGGCGGGCAATAGACCGCCGACATCGACGTGTCCAGATACACATTATCCAGCCCCACCAGATACGTCAGTGCGTCTTCGTAGCGCTGCATGGCGCCCATATGGGCGGCGATGATGGACAGGCGGGGGAATTGGCCGGCAATTTTGGCGATAACAGCGGTAGGCGCATGGATGAGCGTGGGCGAATAAGGGTCCAGCCCGGCGTGCACGGTGATGGGCAGGCCCAGCTGCTGCGCCAAATCAAACAGCGGCAGCATCTTGGCGTCGTCCATCATCGTGTGCTGGTAATCAAAGTGAAATTTTAGGCCGTGCAGCCCCAGCGCCTTGACGCGCTCCATCTCGGGCAGCGCGTCGGCGTCGTCGGGATGCACCGAGCCGAAGCAGTAGACGCGGTCGCTCTGTATCGAAGCGGCGAAATCGTTTACGTTGCGCTGCTGCCCCGGCCGCGTGGCGATGTGCAGGAACAGTCCGCGCTCAACGCCCCATTGTTCCATCTTTTGCAGCGTATCGGCCAGCGTGCCGTCGGTATGGTAAGGAATCTGCGCGTGGGCCTGCATCCGGGGCAGCGCCTTGCCGGCCAGCGCGTCGGGAAACACATGCATGTGGGCGTCAAAGATCATAATTACCGGTCCTTTGGAATATGGAATAAAATATACCCCATTGTATCATCTTTCTTTGCCGCATGCGAGTCCTTTTCCAACAGGACGCGCATAGCATTGCATCTCGCCGCATACATAAAAAAAGAGGATTGCGCATTAGGGAGGTATGGAATATGAATATCAGTAAAACCGCCATCAAAACACCGGTGCTGTCGGGTACCGCCGCCGCCAGCGCGCTGGTGGAAGGGATTATCAAGCTGCCCGAGGGGGTGGAGGCCCAGCGGATAGTCGGCTGCAGCGCACGCATGATGGAGCTGGGCGCCACCGCCATGAACGAGGCGGCTGCGGTGGAGGGCACGGTGGAGTTTTCGGTCATCTTTGCCGGTGAGGACGGCGCGCTGGACAGCGTAACCGGCGCCAGCGGCTTTACGCACCGGCTCAAGTCGCCGGGGTTGGAAAGCGACATGGAGCTCAAGGTTCAGGGCAGCATCACGTCGCCCGAAGCGCGCATCACGTCGCCGGATCGCATTGCCGTGGAGGCCACCGCCGAGCTGGAGGTGCAGGGCGAGCGCCGCGAGGACGCGCAGATTGTCAGCACCGCCAGCCAGGAGCAGGCTCATTTCCACAGCAAGACCATCTACTGGTACGAGAAAGCCGCCCGGCGCAGCAGCGGCCTGGTGGTGCGTGACGAGATCGAACTGCCCGGCGGTGACCCCGATGCGCTGAAGGTTCTGCAGGCCCAGGGGTATGCCCGCGTGCTGCACGTGCAGCCCATGCGCGGCGAGGCGCTGGTGTCCGGCGAGCTGACGCTGGAGGTGCTCTATAGCGCCGACGCACGCCCCTTTGTCAAAACGGCGCTGACGCTGCCCTTTAACCAGACGGTGGAATTGCCCGAAGCCCAGGAGGATATGGAGATTCTGTGTGCGGCATCGGTCAGCCAGCTGTTTGTCAGCCTGCACGAGGACCTGCAGGGCAGGCAGCGCCTGCTGGCGGTGGAAGCGCCGCTGGAGCTTAGGCTGGAGGGATGGCTGCCCCGGCAGAGCGATGTGGTGGACGACGCCTGGACCAGCGACAGCGAGCTGGTTCTATCCAACTGTTCGTTCCGCGTGCAAGACGCACCCATACAGTATACGACGAAACTAAACGTTTCGGGTGAGGCATATCAGGTGGATATTCCCGAAACCGTCGATAAATCGGTGGTGCTGTGCGGTGCCGTCATAGACGGCTACGGCATGACCGACGGACGCGTGGAGTTCAATGGCCGCTTAAAGCTGCAGGCGCTCTACGTACAGGGAGACAACCCCGGCAGCGCCACGGTGGAGGTGCCCTTCGAAAGCGCCATAGACTGGGACTGCCTGGATTCCGACGCCGAGCTTGCCATACGCATTGGCAATTGCGACGCCGCCCTGTGGCACAACGCCGGCCGCTGGCAGGCCGACGCCACCATGGAGGTGACG
>JAQVWW010000097.1 GCA_028709505.1 Eubacteriales bacterium | reverse complement strand
CCTGTACCGGCATCGTCGCGGCGCTTACGCGCACGCCGCTGTTTTTGGACGGCGGTGAGAAGAGCGTACTGGCGGCCTGCGTTGTGCTGTTTGGCCTGAACCTGATCATGAACGGGATCTTCCAGCTGGTGCTGACGGTGTGGGGCGTGTCCGACGCCGTACTGCCGCTGGGTGCGATGCTGCCGACCTTGGGCAGCCTGTTCCTCGGCGAGCTGTGGCGGCCACTGGGCTACCTGCTGCCCGGCAACTGGGGCATGTTCTTCCGCAGCGACATCGGCTGGCGCTATTACCTGCAGAACAACGACATCAGCAACGATACGCTGGAGGCGCTCGGCCTGCTGGGCGTCACCGGCACCAACCTCTACCTGTGCCTGGCGCTCATCGGCTGCACGCTGGCGGCGCTGTATCTGGCCGGCCTTTTCCGGCTGAACCGGTACGGCATTGACCCGGTATTGAAGATGAAATAGCCGGGGCCATGCCACCGCGGGCCGGGCTAACGCACACGCTGGTGCGCGCCTGCGCGACGGGGACGCACATGGCGCAGAGGCCTTTACCGGCACGCCGCCATACAAACAACAGCGCGGGCCAGGCTGGTTGCCTGGCCCGCGCTGTTGTTATTTGCTGTCTTGGGGCAAAAACGGGATGATACGCTGGGCCAGGCCGGGCAGCGTCATCGTCTGCAGCCATACGCGTCCGGGCCCCTCCAGCGTCGTCAGGAACAGCCCTTCGCCGCCGAGCAGGATATTTTTAAAGCCTTTGACCATCTCCACCGAGTAGCGCACATGGCTTTCAAACAGCGCCACGTTGCCGGTATCCACCTTTAAGCGCTGGCCCGGAGCCAGGTCGTATTGGCGAATGCTGCCGTCCAGCTCCACAAAGGCCATGCCCACGCCGCCGAGCTTTTGCAGCACGAAGCCTTCGCCGCCGAACAGCCCGCCGGATACGCCGCGGATGAGGTTGGCCGACAGCTCCACCGCGGGTGTCGCGCACAAAAAGGCGCTCTTCTGGCAGATATATTCGCGGCCGGGGCCCACTTCCAGCGCCAGGATGGTGCCCGGAAACGTGGACGCGCACGTGATGGACTGCCCGGCGCCGCGTGCCGTATACGTGGCCATGAACAGCGACTCGCCGGTGAACATACGCCCTAAGCCCTTGAGCAGACCGCCCTTCATGTTCGTGTCCATGTCTATGGCGTCGGTCATCCACGACATGCCGCCCGACTGGGTAAAGATGCTCTCTCCCGGCTCCAGATGGATGGTGACGGCGGGCATCGGTTGGCCAAAAATTTCGTACTTCATCGGTTACCTCCTTAGGCCGGCAGCGCCGGCGCACGGTTAAGATGGGTGCAAAAGCCTTTAAAGCTTATGCGTAAGGCCGAAGGCCCATTCTACAAAGGTCGGGAAATGCCGCGCCCAGGCTTTTTCGTGGTGGTGATCGCCTTCGTGCAGCGCAAAATGAATATCGTCGGCGTTCACGCCGCAGGCAAGCAGTGTATCGCGCAGGTTCTGGGCGTTCTGGATGTAGACGTTGTCAAAGTCCGCCGGAGATTTCCCGTCGCCCTCGCGGGTGCCGGTGTGAATAAAGTAGCGCTGGGCGGCGGGCAGCCGGCGCGTCTGGATGAAATCCAGCATCTGGGCTTCGGCCAGCCACGTGGCCGCCGAAAAGACGCCGGCGCAGGCGTAGGTTTGGGCGTATTTCAGCGCCGTGTACAGCGAGATGACGGCGCCGAAGGAACTGCCGGCGATGGCGGTGGACTGCTTGCCTGGCCGCGTGCGGTAGCGCCGGTCGATAAGCGGCTTGAGCGTCTCGGCCAAAAAGTCGGCATAGGCGTCGCCCAGGCCGCCCATCACCAGGTTGCTGCCGTCTGCCTGGCCGAAAAAGTAGTTTTTCCACGGGTTATATTCGTCGGCGCGGCGCTTATCGCCGTGATCCACACCCACCACCACAATGCCGCGGGTAGCGCCGGCGTGCTCCAGCTCCGCCATGGCCTGACCCACACGCCAGCTGTGGCCGCTGAAGGACAGCGCGTCGTCGTACAGGTTTTGGCCATCCTGCAGATACAGCACCGGATACGTGTCGTCGCCTTCGTCGTAGGACGCCGGCAGATAGACACGGACGGTGCGCAGCCGATGCCCCAGCTGCGGGATGGGAGTGGAAAAGATGTCGATTCTGCCCATGGGCACCTCCTAAAGCGCGGCGGCGAAACAATCTTATTTTAGTTTAAAATATTTTTCGGTTTTGTCAAAGGGTTTCTTGGGCGGACAGCCGGCGCGTGATACCGACCGGGAAAAACAGGGTAGGCGATTGAGAAAAACAATTCCGGGCAGTATAATAAGGAAAAACGGAGCACGCTCCGGCACCCAGAGGGAGAAGAGGTATGAAGATTGCCATCGGCGCGGATCACACGGCGATAGAGTTAAAGGAAACCATCAAGCAGCATCTGACGCAGCGCGGATATGATGTGGTGGATTACGGCCCCAACAACGCCCAGAGCGTGGACTACCCCCATTACGGCGAGGTGGTGGCCCGGGCGGTGGCCGGCGGCGACTGCCAGCTGGGCGTGCTCATCTGCGGCACAGGCATCGGCATTTCGCTGGCTGCAAACAAGGTGCCGGGTATCCGCGCCGCCGTATGCAGCGAACCCTACTCGGCCAAGATGAGCCGCCTACACAACGACGCCAACATCCTTGCCTTTGGCGCCCGCGTGGTGGGCAGCGAGCTGGCCAAGATGATAGTGGACGAGTTTTTAAACGCTGAATTTGAGGGCGGCCGCCACCAGGGCCGCGTGGATATGATATGCGACATCGAGCGCCGCAGGTAGCTATCCGGCCTGCGGTTGACATTGGCGGGGGGAATTGTTAGAATAATTCTTAATTACTTTTAGCAAAGAGCTTAGTTTTACCACGAAAAGGAACGATGTACTATGCGGCGTACCACCATCAAAGATGTCGCGCGGGAGGCCGGCGTATCGGTCAGCACCGTCACCTACGCGCTGAAAAAGAAGGGCAAGATAACCAAGGCCAGCCACAAGCGGGTCTGGGAAGCGGTGGAGCGCCTGAATTACGTGCCCGACGCCACGGCCCGCAGCCTGGTGGGCGGCAAAACCAACAGCGTGGGCATCATCATGCCCCCTTCGCTGGGTTTTGACTTTAGCGACCCGCACATTTTGCAGATGCTGGCCGAGGTATCGTCGACGCTGTCGCGCAAGGGCTATTGGATGAGCCTTTATATGCCCGAGAAGATGGAAGACGACTTTATGCGGCAGTTTTTGATGGACGCCAAAATTGACGGCCTTATCTGGATGGTATACCGGCCCAGCGACGCCATGGTGCGGGTGCTGGAATGCCGCAACCTGCCCGGCGTGGCCATCACCTACGGCAAGAACCTGGAGCTGAACACCAGCGCCGTGGTGATGGACGACGGCGCCGGCATCGAAAAGGCCATGGACTATCTGTATAGCCTGGGGCACCGAAAAATTTTGTTCATCGCCCGGGACGATCAGACGGAGGATCGCCGCCTGCAGGCCTATCGCCGGCGCACGCAGGAGCTGGGCTGCGAATATTGCCAGGTCATCGGCGGGCATTTTTCCGAGCAGATGACCATCGCCCAGTTAAGCTGGTTCTGGCGGGTGGCCCAGGAGCGGCCCACCGCCATACTGGCCGCCAACGACACGATGGCGCTGGCCGCCATCAAGGCGCTCACCCAATGGGGCGTGCGGGTACCCGACGAAGTATCGGTAATGGGTTTTGACAACATTCCCGCCGCCGGGCAGTCCATCCCGGCGCTGACGACGATGGGTCAGCCGGTATCCGAGATGATTGCGCTGGCCTGCGATCACATCTTTAGCGCCATGGAGCAGGAGGAGCGCAGCCGGGAGCTGCTGACGGTGGAGGGAAAGCTCATCATCCGCCAGTCGACAGCGCCGGTGGAGGAACACCTGTAACAGATGCCGGGGATACGGGGCGGGAACACTTCCGCCCCGTATTTGATTCCCGGGGCACCTGCGATGCGCGCAATAAAGGAGTACTTGATGAAAAAAACAGCCTTTGCCCTAGCTATCGCGCTGCTGACGGCGATGCTTTTTGGCTGCGCCGCGCCGCCGGCCGCGCCGACCGGCGGCGATACGGTGACGCTGTCGATGATCAACATCGGCAAAGCGGATTGCCTGCTGGTCAGCGCCGGCCAATCGGCTTATCTGGTGGATACCGGCAAGGCCGAAGACTATGCCGTCATCGTGCAGGCGCTGCGCGCCAAAGGCATCGCGCGGTTGGACGGCATTTTTCTGACCCACGGACATAAAGACCATGTGGGCTGCCTGGCGGCGCTGTCCGGCGTGTTTGCCGCCCAAAAAATCTACTACAGCGCGCTGGATACGGTGACGGTGGATAAAGCCGAATTGAGCGCGCTGGCCCATAACGCCGGCGCGACGCTGCAGACGCTCAAAGCCGGCGATACGCTGACGCTGGCCCAGGGGCAGCCGGCGCTTACGCTGACGGTGCTGGGCCCGGCGGGCGTGGACAGCGCCGACGAGAACAACAACTCGCTGGTGCTGCGGCTGGACTACGGCGATACGGCGTTTCTGCTGATGGGCGACGCGCTCTGCGCGGTGGAAGAGCAGCTGCTGAGCGCCGGCGCACAGCTGAGCGCCGACGTACTCAAAGTGGGCCACCACGGCAAAGACGACGCTTCGGCGCAGGCGTTTTTAGAGGCGGTGGCGCCGCGGTACGCCTGCATCACTGGCAGCCGGCGCGAGGATGAAAAATCGGTAAGCCCGGCGGTGGTGGCCCGCTTAAGCGCCCTGGGCGCCAAAGTGACCGCCTCCCAGGGCGATTTTTTGACGATGGACTATACCAGCGACGCGCGGCACGTGACTGCCCGGAGCATGGCCGCACCGGCACTGCCGGTACCGGCCAGCGTGGCGCTGCGCAGCGTCGATCGCGACGCCGAGCGGGTGGTGCTGGCCAACGAAGGCGATCAGCCGGTGGATCTGTCCGGCTGGGCGCTGTGGTCAGAAAAGGGCAATCAGGTATTCCTGTTCCCGGCGGGCACGAAGCTGGCGGCAGCGGCGCAACTGTCGGTGGTCAGCGGCAAAGCGCCGCCCAGCGGGGACTTCGTCTGGAGTTACGACACCATATGGAAAAAGAGCGGCGACGCGGCGCTGCTGTACGACGCCAACGGCGTGCTGGTGGACAGCGACCCATGACGCGCCGCGGTTCTGGGAAAAAGGATTGTTTCTTGCGCGCGCCTGCGGTAGGATAAAGGCAAAGGCAATGTGCGCCATAGGGGAGGACATACGCGATGGAAACGGGTTTTTTGGACGACTTTAAACGCGAGGCGGCGCGCCGCGGGCTGATGCTGCACGGCGTGGCGGTGCAGCAGCGCGGCGCGCTGGTCGATGCCCATCAGTGGCAGGACGACGTACCGCACATCCTGCATTCGCTGAGCAAGAGCTTCACCGCCATGGCGGTGGGCATGCTGGTCGAAGACGGGCGGCTGTCGCTGGACGACAGCGTAACAGGATTCTTTCCCGACGATTGCCCCGATAACGTGTCGCCGGAGCTGGCGGCGATGACGGTGCGGCATTTGCTGACGATGTCCGCCGGCCACGCCCAGCCCAAGATGATGTCCTACCAGCGTAAAGAAATTCGCGACGACAACTGGGTACGCTATTATCTTTCCTGCCCGCCGGATCGGATGCCGGGCGAGAGATTTGTTTACGACAGCGGCTGCACGTATATGCTGTCGGCCATCGCCCAGGCCATTACCGGCCAGACGGTGCTGGACTATCTGACGCCGCGGCTGTTCGAACCGCTGGGCATTGGCCGCCCTGCCTGGGAGACCTGCCCGCGGGGCATTACGCTGGGCTGTGCCGGGCTTTTTCTGCGTACGCGGCAGCTGTTGCCCTTTGGCCAGATGCTGCTGGACGGCGGCAGCTACGGCGGGCGGCAGCTGGTACCCCGGCGCTGGGTGGAGCAG
>JAQVWW010000096.1 GCA_028709505.1 Eubacteriales bacterium | reverse complement strand
CAAGGCAAGCAGGTAAATCTTCTTTGTGAATTGTCTTTATCATCTTAACACTGCCTAATCTATAATGTGCAGTCTATCTTACCAAAAATAAAACCCACCATCAACCGAGTTTATCAATTGATGGTGGGTTTTTGGTAGCGGCGATCGGATTTGAACCAATGACACTTCGGGTATGAACCGAATGCTCTAGCCAACTGAGCTACGCCGCCATATGGGAAGCGCGAATCGAATGATCCGCGCTTGGTTGGTTGCGGGGGTGGGATTTGAACCTCACGACCTCCGGGTTATGAGCCCGACGAGCTACCGGACTGCTCTACCCCGCGTCATTGCCTATTTTGGAAGGCGAGTGTAAGTATAACGTGAATACACACACATGTCAACCCTTTTTGGTAAACTATTTACATTCGCCGACCTTTGCACGTGGTGCGCCGGGCGGCATAGACGGGCAAAGCGGCCCCAACACGGTGCCAAAAAGAAAAAAGCGCCGCTTCATTTCACTTCTTCGATAAACAGCACGCCTTCGGATGTGCCCAGCGCCGAAATGACGTCGGCATGCGCTCGGCGCTGATCCATTTTGACGGTAAACTGGATGACTACACTGGGGGCTGTTTTGATATTGCTTTTGCTGATCTCCAGCTCGGACACCTGCAGGCCCTGGTTGCGGGCCAGCGTAATCAGCGCGCCCACATTGCCGACGTCGTCCAGCTCAGCGCGCAGGTCTATCACCGGCGAGTAGCGGTACAGCAGCATCTCAAAGCGGTGGAACAGCGTCTGGGCCAAAAACATGAACAAAAACCCCACCATCGCTCCCCATAAAAAGCCGATGCCGATAGCAATGCCCATGCAGGCCGCCGCCCACAGGCTGGCGGCGGTGGTCAGGCCCTTTACTTGCGTGCGGCCGGTGACCATGATGGTGCCGGCGCCCAAAAAGCCGATGCCGCTTATCACCTGCGCGCCCATGCGCAGCGGATCGCCGGAACCATACAGGCGCACGATGTACTGGCTGGTCAGCATGACCAGCGACGCGCCCATGCACACCAGCATATACGTGCGCAAGCCGGCGGGCCGGCGTTTCATGCCCCGCTCCAACCCCAGCGCGCCGCCCATCACCATCGACAGCACCATACGCAGCGTCACCGACGCCAGATTAAACTCATGCAGATACGCTATCATCTGGCTCATTGCGATCCCTCCCTGGTTTTTTTAAATATCCTATGCGTAAATCGTCCCCGGCATGCACGGCGCCGCTAATCGGCGTGATGCAGCGCGTAAAACTCCCGGTAATCGGCCAGCATCGTCTGCAGCAGCGCCGGCGTATCCAGATGGTAGGGGCAATGGTCGCTGCAGTGGCCGCAGTGCAGGCAGCTGTCGATACGCTGCATCTTTTCCGCCCAATCGTCGCTCATATACGTGCGGTAGGGCGAGCGCCGCAGCAGCAGTGACATGCGCGCCGCCATATTGATGGGGATATCCACCGGGCAGGGCAGGCAGTAACCGCAGCCGCGGCAGAACGAGCCCATCAGATCCTGCCGGTCGCGGTGAATCTGCGCCCACATATCGTCGTCCAACGCCGGCGGGCAGGCCTCCAGCTGCAGGATGTTGTCCAGTTCCCAGCGCTGCTGGATGCCCCAGATGGGTACCACATTCTCAAACTGCCGAAGGAAGGCAAAGCTGGTGGCGGCGTTGGTGATAAGGCCGCCGCTGAGCGCCTTCATGGCAATAAGCGCCATATCCGCCGCGGCGCACTCGTGAATAAAGGCGATGTCCTCATCGCTGGACAGCGACGACAGCGGAAACTGTAGCGTGTCATAGGCTTGGTCGTGCAGCGCCTGGCGGGCGTAGTCCAACCGGTGCTGGGTCAAACCGATAAAGCGCACCACGCCGCTGCGTTTCAGCTGCGCCAGCGCCGCGTAGGAGCTTTGGGCGTCGTCCCGGTCGGGCAGCTGGGCGGGGTTATGCAGTTGCAGGATGTCGATATAGTCGGTTTTCAGCTTGGAGAGGCTGACGGCCACGTCGTCCAGCACGCCCTGACGGGTGGTGGCAGGGGACTTGGTGGCGATAATGATGTTTTTGCGCATGCCGGCGTCGAAGGCCATGCCTAATTTTTCTTCACTGTCTGAGTAGCTGCGCGCGGTGTCGTAAAAGTTGATGCCGCCTTCGTAGGCGCCACGCAGCAGCGATACCGCCTCCTGCGGCGGGCAGCGCTGGATGGGCAGCGCGCCAAAGCCGCTGCGGGTCACCATAAGGCCGGTTTTACCCAATCGGATTTTTTCCATAAAGTGCCGTCTCCTTTGTGTGAACATGGCCGATGCAGGTCGGCTGTGTAAAAAACTGTTTCTTTATCGGATTCTTACGATATAATTATAGCATACTATATTTTATGTAAAAAGGAGATGGTTTGATGTCGACACATTCTTTTACCGTCGGCCAGCTGCATGCCGAGGCGTATGAAATCCTGAAAAAGCGCTTTTGGTGGTGCGCCGCCCTGTCGGGCGTCCTGTACGGACTGGTCAGCATATTGGGTTCGCTGACCGGCGCTGTATACGGCGTACTCATGTTGCCCACGCAGATGCTTGCGCTGCTGGCCGACAGTACCGCAAGTTCGACAAGCAACCTGCTGCTGGTGCTGGCGCCGGTCCTGATAGGCTTTTGGCTGCTGATGTACGTCATGATGCTGGCCATCAGCGCGGTGGAAGGCGCGATTCACTATGCCGCCATCCCCACCACCTTCCAAATTATCGACGATCAGAAGCCGGACATCGGCAAAAGCTTTTCCGAGGCCTGGAAGCAGTGCAAACGGCTGTTGCTGGCGGCGGGCTGGGTGATACTGTGGACGGCGCTGTGGAGCCTGTTGTTCGTCGTGCCCGGCATCATCAAAGGGTATGCCTACCGGCTGACGCCTTACCTGGTGCTGGAATACCCGGGCATGCCGGTGCGCAAGGCCATGCGGCTTTCCATGCAGCTGACACAGGGCTATAAGGGGCGGTTGTTCGTCATCGATTTGATGCTCTTTGGCTGGGCGCTGCTGTCGGCGCTGCTTATCTGCACCATTGTGGGGCCTATTGCCGCGGCGGTTTTGTGGGTCACCCCTATGGGCATGCTGATGAACTGCCTGGCGTATCGCAATATTATGGAATACGCCCGGGAGAAGGACATGTTCCACGACGCCTAGGCGTCACATAAGCCGGCCCGGCGCCGCGGCTGTCAGAAAGGCGGCGGCAATGCCCGGCCGGCTTTGGTAAAGTGTGCGCCGGCCGCGCCGCCGCAGCCTGTTAGCGCTTGTGCATGGCCGGGAACACCGGCGGCCTGCAGCACGATGCGGGCAAGGCGCGGCGGATGAAAAGAAAGACCCTGGCGGGGGCCGGGTTGCCCGGCGGTGCTGATAAATAGAAAGGCGGAGGAAATATGCATTTAAACGACTGGCTGGACGAACAGGTTCCGGCCATCTCGCGGGAGCTGGAGGCCATCAACCGTGCCGAATTTTTCCGGGAGAGAACCATCGGCTTTGCCGGCAAAGAGAAGGTGAAGCGGCTGATTCACCAGCTGCGTTCGGCTCTTTTCCCGGGTATTTACGAGCGTGAGCGCATCAACGAGGACCAGGCGGGTATCCTCATCCACAACTCGGTGCGGCTGGCCGCCATGACGCTGGACGAGCTGGCCCAGTGCGCTTACCGCGAATGCTGCACCAAGGATACGCAGCAGCGCCGTGAGCCCTGCGGCGAATGCGCCCGGCGGGCGGCGCAGGTGGTGCGCACCACGATTGGCGCGCTGCCCACGCTGCGCCGGCAGCTGCAGGCAGATATTCAGGCTGCCTATTATGGCGACCCGGCGGCCACGTCGCCCGAAGAAATCATGCTCAGCTACCCCACCTTTGAGGCCATCAGCATCCACCGGCTGGCCCACGTGATCCACCAATGCCAGCTGCCCATGATTCCGCGGATGATGAGCGAATATGCCCATCAGCGTACCGGCATCGACATCCACCCCGGCGCTACCATTGGCGAGAGCTTTTTCATCGACCACGGCACCGGCGTCGTCATCGGCGAGACGTGCACCATCGGCAATCACGTGAAGATTTACCAGGGCGTGACGCTGGGCGCGCGCTCGTTCGACCTGGATGCCGACGGCAACCCGGTAAAAGGTGTCAAACGCCACCCGGATATCGACGACCATGTGGTCATCTACGCCGGCGCCACGGTACTGGGCGGCGATACGCGCATCGGGCACCATTCGATCATCGGCGGCAACGTGTGGCTGACGCGCAGCGTACCGCCGTACTCGATGGTGCACAACGCGCAGCCTTCGCCGGCCATCCGCGACGTATCGCCCAAAACACAGCAAGAACTGTAACAAAGGAGGAACGAGGATGATCTGTTTGTACGTTTCCTGCCCGCTTAAGCCGGGATGCGGCGACGCTTTTATCGAGGCTACCCGCGAGCTGGTGGCGCAGACGCGCCTGGAGCCCGGCAACATCAGCTACGCCGTGGGCAAAGAGGAAGGCAGCGACGACACGTATGTGTTCGTCGAGAGCTGGAAAGACGCCCAGGCGCTGGACGACCACGGCAAGCTGCCCCACTTTACCCGCGGCATGGCGGCCATCGCGCCGCTGCTGGCCGGCAAACCCACGGCGCATAAAGCTGTAGTGGAAGAATAAGCGCCGCCGGCTGCCGCAAAAAAACTTTTTTTCTACACAAAGATTACAGACCACGAGCTATCGATGCCGGCAGCGCGGCGGGCGGCGGGCACCTGGTCAAAATTATTCAAGGAAAGCGGGTGGCGTTTATGCCGCCCGCTTTTTGATGGGCGGCAGCGGGAAGATCAAAGCGCGCGCCCGCCGGGAAATGTTGGCGCGCCGCGCCCCAAATACGCTGATTTTCCCGCCGATCGGCGCAAATACCGCATAGTCCGCCTGCAATTTACACCTTTTTGCCGCCCAAGACGACGCAAAGCGCCCCGGTTCTGGCCGTATGATGCACCTATTGGGAAATACTATCCTACTTTGCACCATACAAAGGAGAAGCGCAGGATGAAAGAGACTCTGCAACGATGGCTGGCAAACCGGATGGTGCGCATCGCCCTGCGCTGGGCGGCGGTGATAGCCGCCGGCTTTGTGCTGGGGCGCGTCAACCTGCTGGGCGGCATCATGCCGCTGGGGGCGGCGTGGGTGGCGGCGGCGGGCTTTGCCGGGCTGCCGGTGACGGCCGCCATGCTGGGGGTATTGGCCGGCACGCTGAGCCTGGGCGCGTCGCTGACCTATTTGAGCATTCTGCTGCCGCCGTCGCTGCTGTTTTTTGCCGTGCTGGTCATGCAGCGTTCGGGCTGGCGGCCTAAGATGGGCATGGGCGCGCTGTTCCTGCTGGCGGCGCGGCTAAGCCTGCTGCCGTTTCGTGCGCTGCTCATCTACGATATCATCCGTTTTTGCATCGAGACGCTGCTGGCGATGGGCGGATATTTTGCGCTGTATCAGGCGGTGGAATCGTTTCGGCGGGGGCTGCATTTTGACAGCGGCCAGCAGATGATGAGCGCCGCCATGGCGCTGTCGATGCTGCTTATCGGCCTGGACGGCGTTACCATCGCCGGCTTTTCGCCCCAATATATGCTGGCCGGCGTGCTGACGCTGTGGGCGGCCTGGGTGGGCGGCGCGCCGGTGGGCGCGGCTTGCGGGCTGGGCGTGGGCATCGTGCTGTCGTTGGGCGGCGTCGACGTGACGGTAGCGGCGGCGCTGGGGGCCGGCGGGCTGATTGCCGGCGCGTTTCAGCCCACCGGTCGGCTGCTGTGCGCGCTGGGCCTGCTGCTGGGCGATATCATCATGACCGCCTGGACAACGCTGTTTGCGCAGCCGGCTATCCCCTTTGCCGAGGCGGCGGCGGCCAGCCTGACGCTGGTGCTGGTGCCCACGCCGTGGGCGAGGCGCATTGCCAAACGCATCATGCCTTCCCAGATGGAGAAGGAGCGCATGCGGGAATTAAAGCTGGCCAAG
>JAQVWW010000095.1 GCA_028709505.1 Eubacteriales bacterium | reverse complement strand
CACCCCTCCGCGCCAAAATCGGCGTCAAAGTTGCGGTTGAGATCCACGCCGGCGGCGTTGGCCTTCCACAGGCTGAGATATTGCGCCTCCCCCACCTGGGTATATCCCTGCTCCAGGTCGGCGCGGTAGACGGCGCGCAAAGCCCCGGTCATGGCGGCGCTCTGGCTGATAGTCACGCCGTCGGGGTTGCTCATGGGCACGATGTGCAGGCACGTATCCCGGGGCAGCGCCCGCCGCGAGAGCAGGTCGTCCACCTGGGCCATCATCAGCAGCGCCGTCATGTGCTCCGGCCCGTGGATAGCCCCCTGTACCAGCACGTGTTGCGAGGCGTTTTGGGGCCCCAAAATCATAAGCGGGATGTCGCGCCCTTGCAGGCTGCGCCCCAGCGAGGATACTTCCAGCTCATCCGGATGGTCGCGCGCCAGCCGGGCGATATCTTGAACCATCCTGTCATAGGAATAGGATGCCGTGGGTTTGATCACCGAAAAATGCGGCAGCCCCGCCGGGTCCACCAGGTAGCCCGAAAGCACATAGCCTTTTAGGGAGCCGTAGGATATGCGGGCAAACAGGCCGTCAAAGCCCAGCACCTCCACCAGCTCGTCCTTCTCGATCTGCTCTATGCCCTGGGCCCGCAGGCTGGGCGCGGTGCGCAGCGTAACGTATTGGTTGCAGGATACGCGGTATAGGTTGGGCGTGCCCGGCGCCGGCGTGGGCTTGGCCTGCGTGTTGGCAATGCGGCCCGGCGTCAGGTAGGACAGCAGCACGAAGCCTTCGGCCCCCAAATCCGGCGCGTAGACGCGGGCAAAGCCGTCGCCGGCCGTCCCTTTGACCTGTACGCCGCTGCCGGCGGACAGGATGCCGATGCTCTCGGCCTGCACCTGCGGCGTTTCAAACAGCGAAAGATACTCCCGGCAGACCACCGTATACTCCCCGGGCGCAAAGACCGCCTCGGGCAGCGCCTCGTCCACCGGTAACAGATACTGGCTCATCACATAGCCCCGATCCCCCTGAGCGCTCTGCACCCGGGCAAAGGCCCCGTGTATAGCCAGCACGCGGACCCGGGCGTCCCTGGGCAGCTTTTGGATGCGCACAGCCTCGCCGCTGTCGGAGATGCGCAGGCTTAAAAACTCCTCCACCTCCACGCGGCATACGGCGCCTTCGGCCAGCTGCAGCATGGGGGTGCCGGCGGGCGCGGCCGTCTGCGTGGGTCGTGGCGAGGGTGCGGGGGCAAGAGTCTGCGGCGCCGAGGAAGAACCCCCGGCCGTGTCGGTACCGGGCGCGCTCGGCGGCTCTACGCGCAGCTGGCAGGCGCAAAGCAGCACAACGACGCAAAGCAGCGCCCCTACACGGCCCTTCATCATCTGTCACCCTTTCCACTTTCGTTTAGGCGGCCAATATCCGTTGGCGCGCCTTTCGTATCAGTATAGCAAAAAACAGGCCAAGAATCTTCCATTTGGATAAGGATTGCCCGGCTTTTCCTTTTCGCCGCCCCCATTTCTCGGTTTTCCCTTTTTATCCGCCGTTGCCTGCAGAAAAAATGGGCATTCCCTCTTCGCCGCCTATCCGGCTTTTTCAAATTTGCGCCTGCCGCAATCTCAAACACGCGGCCCCGCCCGGTCGCGTCCGGAGACGTCGGCAGGCTCCGCCGGAAGCCTCTCCGGAATACCATCCCGCATCGTCAAATTTACGAACAAATCACCGGGTCTTTCCCGGCGTTTAGACGGCCCTGCCGCAAGCTTTCCGCATTTTTTCAGTACTGCATACAAACCCGTCAGTTCCGGCAGACCAAGGCCTCCTCCTGCGCCGCGCCTTTGGACAGGCGACGCCAGATGAACACAAAGCACAACAGATGCACCAGCGCCGTTAATGTCCAGGATACGGGATACGAAAGATAGAGCGTCTCCAGTGTGCGGTGCAGCGCAAAAGCCGTGTAAATCCACGTGATGCGGATGCCGCAAACGCCCAGTATCGACGCCAGCATGGGCAGCACGGAATAACCCATGCCGCGTATGCTGCCGGCCAGCACCTCCATCACGCCGCACAGGAAATACGGCGCGCAAATATACCAAAGCCGCGTAATGCCAACGGCGATGACCGCGTCGTTTCCCGGCGCGTAAATGCCCAACAGTCTGCCGGCAAATATGCAGCTAACCAGCCCCAGCACGATGCCTATCACCGATACGCAAAGCAGGCTTAGCCCCAAAATGCGCCCGATGCGGTTAAATTTTTTGGCGCCCATATTCTGCCCGGTGAAGCTCAGCATAGCCTGGTAAAAGGCGTTCATCGCGATATACGTAAAGCCCTCGATATTGGCGGCAGCGGTGTTGCCGGCCATCACCGTAGAGCCAAAACTGTTCAGCGACGACTGGATAAGCACGTTAGAGAGCGAAAATACGATACCCTGCACGCCGGCGGGCAGGCCAATACGGGCGATTTCGATCATTTTACCCTTGTCAAAACGTATTTTCCGCCAGTTCAGCTGCACGCACCCTTCGGAGCGCACCAGGCATATTAATATCAGCGTCATCGACAGGTGCTGCGCCAGTACAGTGGCCAAGGCCACGCCGGCTATCGACATGCGGTATACCCGCACGAACAGCAGGTTAAGCCCGATGTTGACCAGGCCCGACAGCGACAGGTAGTAGAGCGGCCGGCGCGTATCGCCCACGGCGCGCAGCAGCGCGCTGCCAAAGTTGAATATCATCGAGGCCGGCATGCAGATAAAATAGATGCGCATATACTGCGCCGCCATGTCCAGCACGTCCTGCGGCGTATCCATCAGCGCCAGCAGCGGCCGCGCCAGCAAAATACCGACTGCGGCCAACACGACGCCGCCGGCGGCGCTCAGCGCAATGGACGTGTGCACGGTATCGTTGGCGTCCTTAAGCTGTTGCGCGCCGTAGTACTTTGCCATCACCAGGCTGGTGCCCACCGAAAGGCCGATAAACAGCGTGATAATAAGATTGATAAGCGACGAGGTGGAGCCGACGGCGGCCAGCGCCTGGCTGCCGACAAAGCGCCCTACCACAACGATATTGACGGCGTTATACAGCAACTGCAGCATGCCGGTCAACATCAACGGCACCGAATAAGAGACCAGCTTGGAGAATATCGGTCCGTTGCACATATCCAGCTCATACTTGCGCGTGGCAGGCATTGTTATCGGCGCCTTTCAAACAATATCGTCCCATTATAGCACAGAAAACATGCTTTCACAGCCGGCGCAGCGACAAAAAGCAACACCTTCTTTTGGCGGTGGGGCGTCCAAGTGCCGACGGTGCATGTGGGGCGCGGCACACACGCTCTTGATGCGGCGCTTATCGGCGCGGCAATGCCCGGCCAGAACAAGCGGACAGGCCGCGGCGGCCCAGGTTTCGGGGCCTGCGGCGTGTGGCCGCAACTGTCTGCGAGAAAAGGAAGCCCAAGAGGGCTGCCCGCCATAATGATCCGATATGCCGATGGGAAAGCTCTTAAAACAGGAGCCGAGCATACAATACACCCCTGAAACAAAGCACTTATCGTATCAATCCTACCATTGGGAAACCATAAAAAAACAATGGGCCTGTGCCGGTGTACGTTGCGCCTTTGGCTGCATTTGCCTGTGCTCACCTACCGCAAAGTTTTAAAAGCACGGGACGCTCGCCGGCTCTTACTTGCGGCTCCGGGGGCGTAATTCGCGGCAGCGTGTTCTAAGTCATCAAAAAAATGTGCTGTTTTTAAAGCCGCCGCAAGCGGCTACCGCAAAAGCCGACAGTAAGCAAACGGCGCAAAAACTCGTGTTCACAAGAGCCTGGCCGGTTCGAACGCGACTTTTTTGCCGAAGAGGAGCGCTGGCGCCAGCATGAAAAATCCCGCAGGCTTTTCTGCGGGATTGGAATCGCGCAGTGCGCCGCGATGGGTATCGTTCGTTCGAAAGAAATGCAGCAGGCGCTTGCGGAGGGAATGCGTATCCTATTTAGATCAACTGGAAGGAAGATTCTATAAACGATACATTTTCATCAACGTTTTTGGAACCATCCACTACTAAGGTTGCATAGCCAAACTCTTTTGCTTGTGCCAAAGCAGCCAATGCAAACAGCGCATCTCTTTTCATCCAGTTTTTAAATGCCTTATCTTTGTCTGAGCAGGATGACAGATAATCCTTCACCCACATTCGCTTTGAATACTGCTGTATTTGAAATTCTTCTGTCGGCACAACACAAACATAATGAGTTTTATCGACTCCCAATCGGTTTATCAAACACGGAAGAAATGCAGCACCCTCGGCAATGATACCGCGCCCATTATCGAGATGGTTTAATTCATTTATGAAATAGGGAAATAATTTTTCATAAGTAATCCATTCTTCTTCCTTTAAGGTTTGGGGATCTCTTAGCCACAACTCATCCATCGTCATTGCCGAAATATGTTTGAGCCAGTCCTCTGCATCCATTGCGCCTTGCAAAATAAACTTTTCCAAAGAGTTATCGGCTTTATAGTATTGCAACTTATATTTTTCGCTCAATTTCTCTGCTATTGTGCTTTTGCCGCAACATGGCGAACCACCCAAATAATAAATATTTCCCATCGTACCACCATTCGTTCTATCTGTTTTATACCTTCCACCATAGCAAAATGCTGTTCCATAATCAACGCAAGTCTTTATGATAGGATTCGATAAGAGGATTGGTCCGCCCGGTTGGTTTTCGCTTCGCACGTTCCTTGCCCCGGCACGGTGCGCCGGCTCCCGCCGTGCCTTGGGCTTGCCTGCGCCGGACGCTCCATCAGACGCCACAACTTAAAAAAGGAGAGAGCCCGCCAAACGGCCGATCCTCTTATGCGTAAAGCCTTGACTATTTCGATGACGCGGATTTTGGGCAAGAAAAATTCGCAAACCACTTCAAGCCGTTTGCGAATCCGGGTCCAGCGTTACGCTGATGTAAAGCTTTGACTAGTTAGATGACGCGCCGCCAAAGGTGGCAAGCCGCAAAAAGTTGGTAGTGAGCAAATCGGCGTGAAAAGCCCGCGCTTGCAAGGATTTAGCCGATGCGAACGTGACTTTTTGCCGACGAGGAGCCGCGACGGAGCGCGTGAGAGGTGGCTTATTACAAAAAGTCGCCGCGAACTTAGCATAGTCCGCGGCGACGTGGCGCGCCTGGCGAGGGTCGAACTCACGGCCTTCTGCTCCGGAGGCAGACGCTCTATCCACTGAGCTACAGGCGCTTACCGACGCATAGTATAACACAACGGCAGGTTTTTGGAAAGTCCCAATCGGCACTTTTTACGCAAAGCATCGGCATATGGCATTGCGGCCATAGAAAGCTGACCAATGCCAAAAAAGCTAGGGCAAAAATTGCATTTTCCTGATTGATTCCCCCGCCGGCACAACGTATAATCGCAGTACGGTATGGCGACATTACGCCCTGCCCATATTCCGGGACGGAGGTCACCTTATGCATCGTATCCGCTGGATCAACCCGCTGAGCGAATTATACAACGCCCACCAGATTGCCGGGCGCCTGCGCAAGGATTTAAATCTGCTTATCGTGTCGGTATCGCTGGGCATGGTTTTCTATATGATTAGCAACGGTTCGCTGTTTGCCGGCTTTGCCCGGGCGCTGGGAGCCGACGACTTTTCCTACGGTGTTTTGATATCAGTGCCGACGGCCAGTGCCGTCATGCAGCTGCTTGCGTCGTGGCTGGTGGAAAAAACCCGCAAGCGCAAGCTACTGTTCGTCACAATGGGCATCATCGCCAAAAGTCTGTGGCTGCCGGTGGCGTTGGTGCCCTACCTCGTGCCGATGGACTATGCTTATTTGCGCATTTGGGTGGTCATCGTGCTCATCGCGCTTTCGTCCTGCTGCGGCTCGTTTATCGACGCCGGCCTGTACCCTTGGATGAGCGGCCTGGTGCCTTTGCGCGTCCGCGGGCATTACCTGGGGCTGCGCTCCAGCGTATACACGTTTACCGGGCTGGTGTCGGCCATCATCGGCAGCCTGCTGCTGGATCGCTTTTCGGGGC
>JAQVWW010000094.1 GCA_028709505.1 Eubacteriales bacterium | reverse complement strand
CCTGTCTACGCGGCAGATCAAAAAGGCAAAATACCGGCCCGCAGGCATCCTGCTGGGCGGCGTATCGGCGCGGGTGGACGCGCAAGTCAGCGCCGGCGATGTGCTGACGGTGTGCATTGAGGACGGCGCGGCACGATCGCCCCATATTGTGCCGTCGCCGGGTACGCTTTGCATCGTCTACGAGGATGACGACTTGCTGGTGCTGTGCAAGCAGGCCGGCCAGCCGGTGCATCCGTCGCCGGGGCACGATACCGACAGCCTGGCCAACGTGGTGATGGGGCACTATGCACAAAAGGGGCAGAATATGGTGTTTCGCGCCGTCAACCGGCTGGACAGGGGCACGTCGGGGCTGATGATCGTAGCCAAAAGCGCCCATGTGCAAAACCGGTGCAAAGAGCAGGCCGACAGTGGCGTGCTGTGCCGGGCATATGAGGCGGTGGTGACGGGGGAAATCGTACCCGCCGCCGGCGTCGTGGACGCGCCCATCGGCCGCAAGCAAGGCTCGGCGCTGATGCGGCAGGTGTGCGCCGACGGCGCGCCGGCCGTAACCCATTACCGCACCGTTTGCGGCTGGGGCGCGGCGTCGCTGGTGGCGCTGCGGCTGCAGACCGGCCGCACCCATCAGATACGCGTGCATATGGCTCATCTGGGCCACCCGCTGGTGGGCGATTTTCTCTACGGCGCCGAGGACGCGCGCATAGGGCGCACGGCGCTGCACGCGGCGCGGCTGTCGCTTTTGCATCCCGTCACCGGCGCGCCGCTGTGCTTTACCGCGCCGCTACCGGCAGATATGCGCGCGCTATGCGACGCGCTTCAGGCGCAGCAGCGCGGTTTGGCGCAAAAAAAATAGAGACAGGCCGGGAGGCTTTGCCTATGCATGCGTGCCGGTCTGCCGTGGGTTTTTGCATGGGCACGCGGCTAGCCCAGGGTGCTTTGGGTCCATACTATCTTTTTGCACAGGCGGGCACGGTGCCTGGCTTTCACGCCGCCTGGGTTGACGCATCCGTACGCTGCCGGCAGAGTAGGGGACAGCGGCTTGCTTTTCAGATGCCGGCACATTGTTCCGCATCCCCACATGAAAATAAGCCGGGCGACGGCTTGCTTTTTGAGAAAAGAGAAGCCGGCCCATTGTGGCCGGCCGGCTCAGAATTCTTTGCGCCGCAGGCTCCCTATCCGGCAGCCGGCGGCCTATTTTTTTCTCCACAACACGGCAAACAGCACGACGCCTGCCAAAGCCACCGCGCCGCAGGTTACGATGCCGCCCAGCGCGTAAACCCAAAACGGCGCCGAATACTCGGGATGGCGCAAATAGTGCGGATATTGCACCAGCAGATGGACGCCCAGCGCCAGCACCGACAGCGCTGCGCAACACAGCGCAACCACCGCCGCAGTATTGCGGGATTTTTTCATCGCAGGTCCTCCTTTACGGGGGTATCTGGCAAAAGGGCGGTTTTTGCGTGGGCAGAGCGCCTTTTTGCAGATCCCATCGGATACATACCCCCGCCGGCACCAGCGGCCGCTAAAAGACATCTTTTGGCCGGCCTTTGCGCGATAAAGCAATTTTTTCGCCACACGCAACGGGCCTACGGTTTTGTGCAACCGCCGCCGGCCAACGCGGCGCGTTGGGGGCGGGCAAGAAAAACCGCCGGTAAGCCGGCGGCAATTGTTAAGGTGGTTACGTGCTCGGCGTGGCAGATGGCGTCGGCGACGGGGTAGGCGTGGCCGAAGCGTCGGGTGTGGGCGAGGCGGTGGCGCCGCCTTCGGCCGGCTCGGCGTTGACCAGCGCGGCGTTGCCCATGATGACGTTGAGCGTGCCGTCGTCGCCCTTCTCTTCGGTCAGCACAATTTTGATGGTGGTGACGTTGGCCACATCCACCGCAACGTTGGCCTGGAAGAAGTCGAACTTCTGGAAGTCCGAGTTATACCGGGGGTCGCTTTCGTCGTCGCAGAAAATCTGCAGGCGGAACTGCCCGTAATTGTCCGAATAGCCTTTGAGCTGGTCATCGCAGCCCAGGTCAAAGCGCAGCTGCGTGTATTTGGATTCCAGCTTATAGGAGACGCTTTGGCTGCCCCGATCCTCGCGGATGGTGCTGGACGCCACGAACATACCCAGGCCGCTGGTATATTTGGTACCGTTCATGTTGAAATCGGCGTTGGGCGAGTTGAAGTTCCAGCGATCTTTCGTCAGATATTTGGGCGCCGTGCCCGTGGGCGTCAGCGAACTAAGAGCGGTCAACTGCTCCTGCGGCTGGGGCGTGGGTGAAGGCGTGGGCTCCTGGCTGGGCAAAATGTCGGCGGATACCGTGGGCGGCGTCACCGAAGGCAGCACCAGCGGCCCGGTTTTGCCGGCGTTGCGGATGGCCAGCGCGATGACGACGCCGACGACGACCATGGCCAGCGCCGCCAGCCCGATATAGAAATACTGGCGGTATTCGTCAAACAGCGCCATTACGCCGGATTTGGCCGGCGGCGCCGGCGGCGCGTACTTGCTGTAGGCGGCGCGGCGGGGAGCGCCGTCGGCGTGATCGTCGCGGGCGTAGAAGGGACGCGTATCGGCATCCACGCCGGTGGCCGGCGGCGGCGGCGTAAACAGATTGGGCCGGCGGGACGATTCCACCGGAATCTCCGGCGGCGGGCCGGGGCGGTACGCGTCGGAACGGCCGGTGCGCATCACTTCGGACTCCCGCTTCATCCAACGGCCAATATCCAGCGCGTGGTTAAAGCACGTATAAGCCTCGTTGGTGGTAATATTGACGCGATAGAGCGAATTGCTGCCGGCCGAAAACACGATCTGGAACTTCTCGACGATTTCGGGCGGCATCAGGCCCGACGCGTACAGCGCGCCCAACTTTTCCTCGTCGGCGGCGCCGGCGGCAATGCGGATGTCCAGCAGCTCCAGCGAGATATCCGCCGCCCAGGAACAAAACGATTGGAGACACTCGATGGCGCCCGCCGGAGTGATTTGCATCAGACGCTCGGCTTCACTGCCCAGCGCAGCTAGTTTTGGCCATTTCGCCCGCAAGAAATCCATTTCAGACGGCATCGCGTAGCCTCCTTTGTATTGGTGGAAAGGGAAAATGTGTAGATACAATACTAGTTAAGCACATTGTAATGTAAATTTTTCCCATGTTCAAGGTTGGTTACGAATAAGTAACAAATAATATACACAATCGCGATGTTTCGGCATAAAAATAGCGCGGCTAGCCGCCCTGTTTGCGAAAAGCGAAGAACTTCTGCCCCAGATAGTTCATCGACGTAAAGAGCACCTGACCCACCAGCAGCGCCACCTTTTCCACCATATCCTGGGCAAGGCCCGGCATCCATCGCTGCCCGGCGGCGATGGCCAGCGGCTTGGCCAGCGAATAGGCGATGACGTAGCATACGCCGATGACGACGGCGAACTTAACGGCACTTTTCCACAGCGTCTCGCGGCTGCGGAACGTGAAGCGGCGGTTCAGCACGAAGGCCAACACGCTGGTGGCCACGTAGGCCGTGGCGGTGGCCCCCCAATAGCCCAGGCCGGCCCAATCGTACAGCGCGAACGTAATGCCCAGCGACAGCAGCGTATTCATCAGGCCGATGAGCAAAAACTTCAGCAGGCTTACGTCAAATATCCGTTTTAAAAATTGCATGCAAACTCCTTATTGCCTTGATGGTGTAAGCATACTCCCGGCGGCGCTCGCAGGTCAAGCTTTGGGCGGGCATCGGGTAAAACGGCCGGGCCTGCGCCGGACAAGGCGCTTGCATACGGCCTGCGCCGGCGCTACAATAAGGTTGTTTCATTTACCCGCCGGGCGCAGCAAGCCCGCAGACTTTCCGCATACTATTTTTAGGAGGCGGTACGATGGCAGATAAAAACATCCGCAAAGAAAAGAAAAAGCCCAGGGCCAGCGCAAAATCCAGCAGCTCGGTGCTTAAGGCGCCGCAGCCGCAGCCCGAACTGGTCGCCAAACCCAGAAAGGAGAAATAACCATGGGAGACAAGAATCCGAAAAAAGCCCCTAAAAAGAAAAAGGAAGTCGCCAAGGCCGCTCCTGCTGAGGTGCGTGCCGTCGCCGCCGCCAAGAAGAAATAGCGCGTCGGCCCTCCCTTTACCACCGCCCCGCCACGGATAAGTCCGCGTCGGGGTATTTTATTTGCCCGCGGCGGCCGCGCAGGTCATTGGCTTATCAGGAAAAGCCCCGCCCCGCAAACCAGCATGCCGATGAGCTGGCGGGGCGACACAGCCTCTTTATAAACTAAAACGCCCACCAGCAGCAGAATGCAGGCCAGCGCAATGTTGGCCACCAACGAGCCGACGCTGACCTTCCAACCGGCCCGGTAGATTTGGATATATCCAAACTCCAGCGCCACCACGGCAACGCCCAGCGCTGCCGCCGTCCAATTGACCTTTCCCAGCGCCGCCACCAGGTTTTTCGACGGCGACATGGCAAAGAACAGAATCAGCGACGAGGCCGCCGCCACCAGATAGGTGACGAACAGCGACGCAAACGCATCGACGTTCTGCGGCGTCGATTTTGCCGCGATGTTGTACAGCGTGTTGGCGGCCACCACCAACGCAATCGGCCAAAGATAGCGCAGCATATGCTCTCCTTAGAAAAGAAAACCGCAAACAAAAACCTTTGTTTGCGGTAGGTGTTCACCCGATACTTGTATTATAACAGGCCGTTGGCGCCGGCGCAAGACAGATCGAGGGCCGCGCAGCCAAACCGCTACGTTTGCCCGGCAAGCACGTCGAACGCTTGGATACGCTCCAGCGTATCGCCGTCAAAGGTGAACCGCACAATCCACGGCATCAGCGCCTGTATGCGCATAAAACAGGCGTGGTCGAACGTATCGTCGTAGTACCGGATAATGGTGCTCATCGCCGTGCCGTGGCTGCCGATGACGACGTTCTGGTTCCGGTAGGTATGCAGCACCCGCCGCAGCGCGGCGATGTTGCGGGCTTGCACCTGGGCCAGCGATTCGCCGGCGGCCAGCTTGTAATGAAAATCCTGCCATTGTCGGCGGGTAAAGTCGGCAAAGTCGTCGATCCAGCCGCTGTCCACCTTCCGCTCGCGAAAATCCGGCACGACGACGATGCGGTGCCCGTGGCGATCGGCAAAATCCCGCACCGTATCGACAGCGCGTCGATAGGGGCTGGATAGCACCGCGTCAATGTTTTTATCCTGCAAAAACGCCGTAACCAGCGCCCTGTCGGCCAAACCCTGTTCGGACAGCTCCCGCGACGCGTCGTCGTGATTGGCAAGGTTGGGTTTTGCGTGGCGCACAAAATAGACCACAGTCATCGGTATCCTCCCAAAGGCGCTGTTGCGCGCCGTGTCGCAGGGATGTGGGCGCCGGGCGGGCGCGGCCGTCCGCAAAATTTACCGGGGAGCAAATAAAAAAACGGCGCCAAGGTGGCAATAACACGGCCACGCAACGGGCAAACCCCAATATCCGGCGCCGCCGGTGAATAGAATGAAAAGAACGGCGAAATTGTTCCATTTCACCGTTCCTGCTTGGCACCCCCAAGGGGACTCGAACCCCTGTTTCCGCCGTGAGAGGGCGACGTCCTAGACCGCTAGACCATGGAGGCATATGGCTGCGGAACTAGGATTCGAACCTAGGCAAAACGGGTCAGAGCCGTTTGTGCTGCCGTTACACCATTCCGCAACATTCTCTCGCGTTTGTAGCATAGTTATTTTATCGCGAAAGGGGCGCACTGTCAACTCTTTTATTAGAAAACAAAAAAATAGTTCGGAACCGGGGAAAATATTTTGTCAAGCGCGGCGTCAGCCAAAAACGGAACCACCGCTCTCCTATAATAAACACAAACATACGTTCGCTTATTTGGAGGGTAAAATGACGCTGGCTTATCGCATTGATGTATTGGAGGACCTTTTGGCACGCTTGCAGGAAAATCTGCGCAGAAAGCAAACCGTATTGGAATATATGCGCAGCCACGGGCTGACGGGGAAGCAAAACGAGGTGCAGGCGGATGCGGAGCGCCTGGAGAGCAA
>JAQVWW010000093.1 GCA_028709505.1 Eubacteriales bacterium | reverse complement strand
ATGGCTGGGCGATATCTTTTTTGTCCCCATCCCGTACGTCAGCGGCTTTATGAGCATCGGCGATATGCTGCTGTGCGTCGCTCTTATGGTATGGATACCGTCCGTCATGCGCCCCGAAGCATACCGGCTGCGGCACGGTAGATAAGCGCCGCGCGTCCTTTTCTGTATCCGATTCGTTTCCAATGCATAAACATTTTAATAGACATCCCAACGGAATGAATATTTTACTCATGATAATGAGAATAATATTCATACTAGTTGTCCTTTTATGAGCGAAAAACAGGCATAAAGCTGCATATTTGACGTAATTTACACTCCGGAGACAACTTTCTGCATAAAACGGCGGCGAAACGGTATAGTTGCATAATGGATTTATGCAGCATAGAATAACAATATCTTGCGAAAAGGAGATGCTCATGCGGAGTAAACCGATGCTTTTTCTGGCAGGAATGTTCGCCGGCCTGCTGCTGTGCACCGCACCGGCTTTGGCGCAAAGCGATACGGCGACGATAAAAGCCACTACAGTTTATTTGCGCGCCGAACCGACATTACTGTCCGAACGGTGCGTTCAGGTTCCCGCCGGCGTCCAGGTATCCATACTGGATAGCGCCGGGGAATGGAGCAAAATTCAATACGAAGGCCGGGTGGGGTGGATACCCGCAAGCGCGCTGCTGGACGCGCAGCCCGACGCCGCGCCGGCCGAAACGAAAGAGGCGCTGCCGGCTTCGCAGCTGCTCAACCCCGACAATCAGCAGACGGTGACCGGCCTTCAGCAGCTTTTGCAATACCTGGGCTATTACCAGGGTGAAATAAACGGTATTTATGACGAGACGCTGCGCGAAGCGGTGATCGACTATCAAAAGGCCGACGGCCGCGACGAGACCGGCCAGGTCGATCAGGAAACGCTCAACAGCATGCTGCTGGAAAAAGAGCTGTTGGAAGACATCGTCAATACGGCGCTGGCCCAACTGGGTGTGCGTTATCGCTACGCGCACGCATCGCCCAAGAGCGGGTTTGACTGCTCGGGCCTGATCTATTATGTATACGGCCAGAACGGCTACAAGCTCAACCGTACCGCCCGCGGGCAGCTGTCTGACGGCGTGGCCGTGAAGCGAGAGAACATTCGCCCCGGTGATATCATCGTGTTTGCCGGCGCCACCCATGTGGGGATGTATGTAGGCGATAACGCCTATATCCATGCGCCATATACCGGCGAAGTGGTGAAGATACAGACTTTTACCCGCAAATATAGCGGCATACGCCGCGTGGTAGGCGGCGCGCCGTAGCCCGGCGCGCATGAAGACCGGCACGCATGAAGACCGGCCGAGTGGATTGCATAGGCAAACGCTGCCATGCAATTTCATCGGCTGGTTTTTTATGGTATAATAACGTCACCCACCGGCAAGATTATAGACTTGGGCCGGGTTTCAAAAGCATGGAAGCGGCAGTCTCTACGCGGCGCTTGCGCCGCGCCAGCACGGGGCTTGCTATAGCAGTCTCTACGCGGCGCTTGCGCCGCGCCAGCACGGGGCTTGCTATAGCAGTCTCTACGCGGCGCTTGCGCCGCGCCAGCACGGGGCTTGCTATAGCAGTCTGTACGCGGCGCTGCTGCGGCGCTCGGGTATTGGCCGCTATGGTTTTGCGTCCTGTTGGATGCGGGGAATTGCACCGCGCACTGTCATTGTACACTGGTTTTATCGTGGGCGACCACGCACTGATTTTATCGAAATGAGGGCTGTACGATGCAACAAGTATCCTGGGCGAGTATGGTATGTATGGCGGGGGCGGGGCTGCTGGCGGTGGGGACGCCGGTGGTGCTGATACTGGTGCTGGCCAGAAAAAAACTTTTTGGCTGGAAGCCGCTTTTGCTGGGCATGGCCGGTTTTTTTGTCTTTGCGCTGGTGCTGGAGCAGCTGCTGCATACGCTGGTGCTGCGCAATTCGTTTCTGCTCAACAACGTTTGGGCCTATTCCACCTATGGCGCGCTGGCTGCCGGCGTGTTTGAGGAAGTGGGCCGCTATTGCGTGATCCTTCTTTTCCTGAAAAAGCAGCTGACGTACAAATCGGCGCTGTCCTACGGCGTAGGCCATGCCGGCATGGAGGCGCTGGCTGTCGGCGCCATCGCTGCCGTTAACAACATCGCGCTGTCGGTGCTGGTCAATAGCGGCATGGCGCAGCAGATACTGGCGGCCCAGCTGCCTCAGCAGACGGTGGATACGCTCATTGCGCAGCTGACGCAGACTGCGCCGGCGCTGTTTTTGCTGGGCGGGGTAGAGCGCATGCTGACATTCCCGATACATATGGCGCTTACGATGCTGGTGTTTGCCGCCGTGCGCAACAAAGACGTCCGCTATCTGCTGGGCGCTATCCTACTGCACGCGCTGCTGGATTTTCCCGCGGCGATGTTCCAAAAAGGCATGCTGTCATTGCCCATTGTTTACGGTTGGGTTTTGTTGTTTGTGGCGGCGGGCGTCTATGTGGTATTCGCCGCGCGGCGCTGGTTTTTTGCCGAGGAGGGGCAGCGGCCCGCTGCGCAACCCTAGGGCAATTGTTTTTTAGGCGTGTCAGCGCTATAATGAATTGGCATTATTATCTTGCTGGAGAAAACGATGAGTCCTTTTGAAATACTGATGTTGGTCTGCTTTGGCATATCTTGGCCGGTGTCCATCTATAAGTCCTGGACTTCGCGCAGCACAAAGGGGAAGAGCCTGCTGTTTATGATGCTGATCTTCATCGGCTATATCGGCGGCATTGTGCATAAGATTTTTTACGCGCCAGATGTGGTGGTGGTGCTGTATGCGCTCAACCTGGTAATGGTGGGCGCCGATTGCATCCTTTATTTCCGCAATCGAGAGCTGGAGAAACGTTCTTTTACGGAGGAAATGTGATATGAAAATTGGGGTAAGCAGCTATAGCTTTTCTACGCTGGTATCATCCGGCGCCATGAGCCAGCTGGATGTCATCGCCGCCGCCAAAGATCTGGGCTTTGACGTCATCGAGTTTAGCACGTTTGCGCTGCCCAAAGGGCAGACGAATCTGTCCTTTGCGCAGCTGGTGCGCAAAGAGGCCGCCCGCGTGGGCATCGGCGTGGGCAACTATACCATCGCCGCCGACTTTTTAAATTACGAAGGCGGCGTTTCCGCCCAGGTGGAAGCGCTAAAGGCCGAAGTGGATGTGGCCGCCGCCATGGGCGCGCCGGGCATGCGCCACGACGCCACATGGGGCATACCAGCCAACGAGCGCTACCGCAGCTTTGAAAGCGTGGTGGACACGCTGGCCGCCGGCTGCCGGGCAGTCACCGCCTACGCCCAGGAAAAGGGTATCCGCACCATGGTGGAAAACCACGGTTATTACGCCCAAGACAGCAGCCGCGTCGAACAGCTGATAAACGCCGTCGATCACCCGAACTTCGGCTGGCTGGTGGACGTAGGCAACTTCCTGTGCGCCGACGAACCGCCCCAGCAGGCGGTAGGCCGCGCGGCGCGCTACGCTTTTCATCTGCACGTAAAGGATTTTCATGTTAAATCGGGCATGGAACCTGCGCCCGGCGAAGGCTGGTTTGCCTCTCGCGGCGGCAATTGGTTGCGGGGCGCCATTGTGGGCCACGGCAATGTGCCGGTGCTGCAATGCCTGCGCGTTATGAAAGAGGCCGGCTATCAGGGCACGCTGTCGTTGGAGTTTGAGGGCATGGAAGACCCGATAAAGGCGCTGCGTATCGGACGCGATAACGTCGTGCGCTACGTGGAAATGCTGGGATAAGCTTTTTATCCGAAGCCGGGAACAGAAGGAGGACTCAAGTTGAAAAAGCTTTTATCGTTGTTTGCGACGGCGTTAGTTATCGCCGCGCTGCTAAGCGGATGCGCCGGCGCCAAAGTGAAGGTGGGCGTGGTGACCGACGCCGGTAACATCGACGACGGCGCGTGGAACCAGGCCGCCTGGGCCGGCGTGCTGCAGGCTGAGGAAGAGTCGCTGGCCAAGAAGAACTACGTAAAGCCCACCGGCACGTCCAAAGAGGAGCTGCAAAGGGAAATCGACGCGCTGTACGAAAAGGGGTATCGCTTCATCGTGCTGCCCGGCGCCGTGTTCGCCAACGCAGCCGCCTATGCGCAGGATAAGTATCAGGACGCGCAGTTTGTGCTGCTGGACGCGCAGCCGGTAAAAGACGACGGCCAAAGCGTCATAGCCGTCAACACAGTGGCCGTTGAGTTTGCCGCGCAGCAGGCCGGCTTTGCCGCCGGCGTGGCCACGGCGGTGCAGCTTGGGCAGGGCAGCGTTGGTTTTGTAGGCGATGTGCAGCAGAGCGACGCGGCGCTATACTGCGCCGGGTTCCGCCAGGGGCTGGAATATGCCCACAACGCCTACCAAACCGCCGTGACCATGACCGACGACGACATCGCGTATACCGGCGCGCCTGACGATGTGGCGATGGGCCAGAAGCTGGCTGCACAGCTGTATGACAAGGGCTGTGTGGCGGTATTCGCCGCGGCGGGCAAGGGCAATGTGGGCGTCATAACCGAGGCCAAGCTGCGCCTGGTCGCCGGCGCGCCGTGCTGGGTCATCGGCAGCGGCTACGATCAATACGCCGACGGCGCGTATGAAGAGAACAAATCGGTTGTGTTAACCTCAGCCGTCAAGAAGATGGACGTGGCGGTATACGAACAGATCAAGGCCGCCAGCTTAGGCCAGTTTGCCGGCGGCACCATCATCGTGTTCCAGGCGGAAAACGACGGCGTGGGCATCCCCGCCACCAACCCGAATTTGGGAAATGAAGCCGTGACCGGCGCCGCCGACGCGCTGGCAAAGATGAAGGCCGGCCAAGTGACGGTGACCGATACCTATGCCGCGCCCGATGACGAAAGCGTGGGCTGACAGCCGCTTTTACCGACAGATTTTGCCAAAGTAAACAAGTATTTAACCTGGCGAACGTTGCTTTTGCCACCGGGATTTGCTAGAATAAGCCTGGCTTTTCGGCAACAACGCAGACCTGGGGCCGCGTTGTTATTTGCATGTTGAAGGTGAGAGTGTGTATGAGCAACAGAAAACCAGCGCCCTCCCGTAGGGCGGGGAACGGACATAAAAAGAGAAAACGCAGGATGCCCAAATGGCAGGCGGCACTGCTTGCCATCATTGGCATGCTGGGCGTTACGCTGGCGTGTATGGTAGGCTACTTTCTGGTGCAGCTGGATCGGATGCAGGACGTTCCTGACTATTCGGCCGCTGTGGAGCAACTGGTACAGGGTGACGCCGATTATGCGCAGGGAAAGCCCAGCATTGCACCGATATTGACAAAGCAGCCCGCCAGCCAGACCAGCTTCAACGTCATTTTGTACGGCATCGACACGCGAGACGAAAACACCTTTGACAACGCGCTGTCCGACACCATCATGTTGCTGAACCTGGATACCGAGAAAAAGACGATTAAACTGGTGTCGTTCATGCGCGATACGCTGGTATCCATCCCCGGTCACGGGAAGAACAAACTGAACACCTGCTATCGGTTCGGCGGCCATGCTTTGGCATCCGAAGTGCTCAAGAGCCATTACGGCATCGATGTGGACTGGTACGCGGTGGTAAACTTCTGGTCCTTTGCCGACCTGGTGGACGTGCTGGGCGGCATCGACGTCGACGTAAAGTATGAAGAGCTCTCGGCTATGCAGGATAACCTGCAGGAGATCTACAACCTGGATAAATCTGAAAAGCTCGAGCGCGCGCCGCGAAAAGCCGGCGTATCGCATCTTAACGGCAAGCAGGCGGTGGCTTACGCCCGTATCCGCAGTGTCGGCCAGGCGGATTTTGAGCGCACTTCCCGCCAGCGTGTGGTAATAAGCGCCATCATCAACGAAGTCAGCCGTTCCAACCTGGCGGATGTGCTGCAGATGATGGATGTAGGCGCCAAATATGTGCGCACCAACATATCCAAGACCGATATGGTACGGGTGGCTACAGCTTTCTTCCAGCTAAAGAACGTGGACATTGGGCAGTTTCGGGTACCCGACGACGATACCTACAGCCTGACCAGCTACAACAACGCCAGCGTCATCAGCGTGG
>JAQVWW010000092.1 GCA_028709505.1 Eubacteriales bacterium | reverse complement strand
TATCCGCGTGCGGCCGGCGTTTGACGCCGCGTATTGCGACGCCACGCTGGACGTGCAGGCCATCCTTTGCGGCGCTGCCGGCGACGTGCGCGTTGAGGCGGTGCTCTTCGACGCCGCCGATCGCCATAGAGCCGGCAAAGACGTGTCGCTGGACAAAGGCGAGGGGCTGCAGAGCGCGTCGCTTTCGCTGCCGGTGGCCCAGCCCAAGCACTGGACCGCCGAGACGCCCTATCTGTATACGCTGGTGGTGTCGCTGTACGACGAGTGCGGCGCGCTGCTGGAATGCGCCGGCGTAAACGTCGGGTTTTGCGAAGTTAAGATACGCGGCGTAGAGCTGCTGGTCAACGGCCGCAGCGTCAAGATACGCGGCGTCAACCGCCACGATACGAACCCCGACAGCGGCCACGCCGTATCGTTGGACGACATGGTACAAGACATCGTGCTGATGAAGCAGCACAACATCAACACGGTGCGCACGTCGCACTATCCCACCGACCCGCGCTGGCTGGATTTATGCGATCAGTACGGCCTGTACGTCGTGGACGAGACGGACCTGGAGTGCCACGGCTGCGAGCCGGTGGGTCGCAAGCATGAGCTGTCCAGCCATCCTGATTGGCGCGACGCATATCTGGACAGAGTGTCGCGGATGGTCTGCCGCGATCGCAATCACCCCAGCATCATCATGTGGTCGCTGGGCAACGAATCGGGCTACGGCGCCAACCACGACGCCATGGCCGCCTGGATACGCGAGAATGAACCCAGCCGCCCCATCCATTACGAAGGCGCCCACGACGCGCCGACGGTGGTGGACCTGGTCAGCACCATGTATCCTTCCATGGACAAGCTGCGCCACGAAGCCCAGCGTACCGACGATACGCGGCCCTATTTCATGTGCGAGTATGCCCACGCCATGGGCCAGGGCCCGGGCAACCTGAAAGAATACTGGGATCTGGTGGAAGCCAGCCCCCGGCTCATCGGCGGCTGCATTTGGGAGTGGGCCGATCACGGCATTCGCGTCACCGACGAGCAGGATGAAGAACTATTTGCCTACGGCGGCGACTTTGGCGACCAGCCCAACGACGGCAACTTCTGTGTGGACGGGCTGTGCAGCCCCGAGCGCGAACCCCATAGCGGCCTGATCGAGCTAAAAAAGATATACCAGCCCGTTAAGGCTGAATATTTGGGCGACGGGCGGCTACGCATCACCAACCGCCGTGTATTTGCCGACTTGAGCGATTTGACCGGCATCTGGAGCGTCACCCGCGACGGCCAGCGGCTGGACGGCGGTCTGCTGCACGTGGCCGACATCGGCCCCGGCGACAGCCGCGAGCTGGCCGTGGAGCTGGGCGATATGCAGCAAAACGGCGATTACCGGCTGAACCTACAGTTTTTGCTCTGCCGCGAGGAGCTGTGGGCCGACGCCGGCTACGAGGTGGCCAAGGAGCAGTTTGCGCTGCGCGCCGCCCAATCCGCCGCCTGTGTCAGCCACGAGATGGCGCCGCTGCAGCTGGAAGAATACGCCGACGAGGTCAGCATTGCCGGCCAGGATTTCCTGGTGCTGTTCTCCAAGCGTACCGGCATGCTGGAGTCCTACTGCCGCGGCGATCAGCAGCTGCTGGAAGCCGGGCCGCAGGTCAACCTGTGGCGCGCGCCCACCGATAACGACAAGAATCACAGCGTCCACTGGATAAAGGCCGGCCTTGACCGCCTGCAGCACCGCTGCGCCGACAGCTGTGTGCGCCAACTGCACGACGGCTGCGTGGAGTTCACCGCCGAGCTGGTAAGCGCCGCTTACAGCCTGCTGCCGGTGATGCGCACCAAGGTAGTTTACCGCGTGTTTGGCGACGGCAGCCTAAGCTGCGACTTCGCCTTTGAACCCCGCGCGGATCTGCCGTACTTGCCGCGCATGGGCGTGTGCATGGAGCTTAGCCAGCAGCTGGAGTACGTCAAATGGTACGGCCGCGGGCCCCACGAGAACTATCCCGACAAGCGGGAAGCCGCCCACGTTGCGCTGTATGAGGCCGATGTGGACAGCCTGCACGAGCCTTACGTGCGCCCGCAGGAAAACGGCGCCCGCGGCGACTGCGAACTGGTGCTGCTGCACGATATGCGCGGCGAGGGCCTGCTCTTTGCCGGCCAGGCACCCTTTAGCTTCAACGCCCACGGCTATTCGGATCAGATGCTGACGCAGGCGCAGCACACCAACGAGCTGGAGAACGAGGATAGCATCTTCCTGTGCCTGGACGCCGCCCAGGGTGGCTTAGGTTCCAACTCCTGCGGGCCCGAGCCGCTGGAGGAATACCGGCTGATGCCCACGCCGCGCAGCCTATCCTTCGTCATCAAGCCCTTTTACTGGGGCCGCGACGACCTCTTCGACGCCGCCCGCAGCCATCCGGCGCAATAAGCCCCCTGTTGTAAAAAAAGCAGATATCCCGCGGGATATCTGCTTTTTGCCGCGCCGACGCAGCAGGCAAGAGGGTTTGTCTGCCCGTAAAAGCCGTTACGCGGCGGTGAGGAACCGGATGACGAACAGCGCCGCCGCCATTTTACAGACGCGCGGGCCGCCTTTGGTGTGGCGATGATGCGCGCGCCGCCAAACGGGCAACGGCGGCAAATCCCGCTGCAACCCGGCAACGCGTATACGGTACGCTTTGCCCATAGACGGATAATTCCTTTTTCACGGCGTACACTAGGTTTCTGCCGGGAAAATTTCCATGGCCCTATCTGCCGGCGTTGCATACGCGGCACAAAGATAGGACCATTTCAACAGCAATTGACGAAAAGGGGTAGCATGCCGTCGGCAGGGCAATCATTTCGTATGGCGGTGCCCGTTATGAAAAAAACGGTAAGGTTTGTGCCGGCGGCGCGGCAAACCGGCGCAACAGGTTGTTTGCCGGTGAGGGTCTGTGTTACAATATGTTATTAAGTTTAAGACGCATAGCCAAGGAGACAAAGATTAACAGATGTTTGTAGATATCGCGAAAGTTACAATAAAGTCGGGCAACGGCGGCGACGGCTCCAGCTCGTTCCGCCGCGAAAAGTACGTGCCCCAGGGCGGGCCCGACGGCGGCGACGGCGGCCGCGGCGGCGACATTGTTCTGCAGGTGGATACCGGCATGCACACGCTGCTGGACTTCCAATACCGCCGCAAATACGAGGCCCAAAACGGCGAGCCGGGCTCGGGCCGGCGGCGCAACGGCAAGTCCGGCGAAGCCCTGACCATACAGGTGCCGCTGGGCACCGTCGTGCGCGAAGTAAAGTCCGGCTCCGTCATCGCCGACATGAATCAGGCCGATGAGCGCCGTGTCATCCTGCGCGGCGGCCGCGGCGGCTGGGGCAACGTGCATTACGCCACGCCCACGCGCCAGGCGCCGGCTTTTGCCCAGCCGGGGCAGAAGACGCAGGCCTACGAAGTGTATTTGGAGCTGAAATCCATCGCCGACGTGGGGCTGGTGGGCTTCCCCAACGTGGGCAAGTCCACCATCCTGTCGATGGTGACGCAGGCGCGGCCTAAAATTGCCAACTATCCGTTTACCACGCTGACGCCCAACCTGGGCGTCGTGCGGGTGGACGAGAGTTCGTTCCACATGGCCGATATCCCGGGGCTTATCGAAAACGCTCACCAGGGCGCCGGGCTGGGGCACGACTTTCTGCGGCACGTGGAGCGCACACGGATGCTGGTGCACGTCATAGACGTCTCGGGCAGCGAAGGGCGTGACCCGGTGGACGATTTTGACAAAATCATGCAGGAACTGGGCCGCTATTCCCGGCAGTTGGCCCAGCGCCCGCAGGTGGTGGCGGCCAACAAGATGGATATCCCCGGGGCCCAAGAGAATTTGCAGCGGCTGACAGAGCATTGCGCCGCGCGGCATATCGACGTGTTTCCCGTATCGGCAGCGACCAACCAAGGGCTTTCAGAGCTGATGCGCCGCGTCAGCCAACTGCTTTGGGCGCTGCCCGACGACGACGGCGGCGCTTTTGACGAGCAGCAGACGCTGGAATCGCTGGAAAAGGGCGACACTTACCACGTGGACGTGCGCGACGGCGTGTTCTACGTCACCGGCTCGTTCCCGCAGCATTTGCTGCAGTCGGTCAACCTGGACGACGCCGTGTCGATGCAATATTTTGAAAAGCGGCTGTATGAGTCGGGCCTGGTGGATGAGCTGCGCCGCTTAGGCGCGCAGCACGAGGATACCGTCGACTTCGGCGGCATGGAATTTGAGTTCTGGGATTAACAAGCAGCTTTACTTTACACAAACGGGAGGAACACTATGATAACCACCAAGCAGCGGGCCTATCTGCGCTCGCTTTCCCACGGTCTGGACGCCATTTTCCAGGTGGGCAAGGGCGGCATCAACGAGAATATGATCAAGCAGGTTTCCGAGGCGCTGGAAGCGCGGGAGCTGGTCAAGGTAAGCGTGCTGCGCAGCGCGCCGATAGATGCGTACGACGCCTGCGATCAGGTGGCGCAGGCCATCGGCGCCGACATCGTCAGCACCGTGGGCGGCAAATTTGTGCTGTACCGGGAGTCTAAGAGTAAAAAGCAGATCTATTTGCACGATTGATTTTCCCGGCGGATTTGCCGCAGGCACAGCACGGCGCCCAGCACAAAGCAGACGGCGCTGCTGATGAGATACCACGTGGGGAACGGCGAAACGATGGCCAATATACCCAGCATGACGCCGCAAATCCCCAGCCGTATGGGCCGGCGCAGCGCCGCGTAGCGCCGGGAGGCACCCCGCTGCGTGCGGCGCAGCGCCCGGGCGGCGCCGCGATAGGGCGAGAGCGTCTCTTCGTCGGTGGTCATGCCCGATTCCCACGCCACATCGGCCAGCTTATGGATATCCAGCATCTCGATGTGCACATCACGGATGTGTTCGACGGCCTGCCGGGCGCTGTCCGACGGTTCGGCGGTGGCGGCGATGTACACCTGCCGCACGCGCTGGGCGCGGGCGGTGTCGGCGCACAGCAGAATATCGGCGGCGCTGACGTTCTCGCCGGCGGCGCGGCGCAGTGTCGTCAGCAGTACCGGTTCACCCTGCCGGCGCAGCACCGGGCCGTCGTACCGGCAGCCGTACTGGCTTTGCAGAATGTCCGACGCAAAACGATACAGCTGATCGCCGGGGGCAAAGGCCATCTCGTCGCTGAACCACAGCATATGCGCGCAGCGCAGGTCGCGGGCACGCTGCCGGGCGCGGGCGCGGGCGTACAGCCGGTAGAACACGCTGCCCAGCAGCAGTGTGACGCAGGCCGCCAGCGCCACCGCCAGCCACAACTGCAGCGTGCGGGCGTAAAACCATAAAAGGGATAACCCGCCCAGCACCAGCGTCAGCGCGGTTAAGTCGATTATGCGGGCGGCAGACGGTTCTCCAAAGCCTTGCCGCCGGGAGATCTGGGGTTGCTGGCTCACCGTATCACCTCATCGTTTTGCGTTGGTCTTCTGCTATTAGAATGACCCGAAACCGGTTTACTATTCCATAGGAGGAAATTTTATGCACAAACGGTGGGGCATCTACGGCGGCAGCTTCGATCCGCTGCACAATGCGCACCTGATGGTAGCCCAATGCGCGCTGGATAAGCTGGCGCTGGAAAAGGTGGTGCTCATCCCCGCCGGCAACCCGCCGCACAAAGGCGGCAGCGCCTACGCCGCCGCCCGGGATCGGCTACAGATGGCGCGGCTGGGCGTTGCCGGGCGGGCCGGCATGTGCGTATCCGACATGGAGATTGCCCACGACGGACCCGACTACACGGTGCTGACGCTGCAGCGTCTGCACGAAGCGCACGCCGACGTGCAGCTGACGTTTTTGGTGGGCGGCGATTCGCTGCTAAATTTGGACAAATGGTATCAATACCGGCGGCTGTTCGATTACGCGCAGCTGGCGGCGGTATACCGCCCCGGCGCCACCGCCGGCGAATACCGCGCCCAGAAGGATAAACTGTGCCTTGATACCGGCGGCGTTATCCATCTGCTGGAATGCCCGGGCATGGACCTTTCTTCTACGATGGTACGCAGCCGGATAAGCCGGGGAGAAAGCCTGGATGGCCTGGTGCCGCCGGCGGTGGCCCAATAC
>JAQVWW010000091.1 GCA_028709505.1 Eubacteriales bacterium | reverse complement strand
TATCATCGACCTAAACCGGCGTAAGCCCGCAGCTTACGAGCTGGAGCTCAAAGCCCGGGCGCTGATGCTGCTGTCGGTGCTGTTTGCCCACCATCATTATACCGACCGCGTCGCCGGCGGCGCGCCGCGGGAGCTGGCAGGCCTAAAAAACGCGCTGTCCTACATTTATGACCACCTGTCCGACCCGCTCAGCGCCGACACGTTAAGCAACGTGGCCCAGTACAGCAAATACCACTTTCTGCGCATGTTCAAGCGCCATATGGGCCTTACCACCACCGCCTACATCAACCTGATGCGGCTGGAGCGCTCGGCGCGGCTGCTGCGTACCACCGAGCTTTCGGTGACCGAAGTTTGCGCCCAGTGCGGCTTTGGCAACGTATCCTATTTTATCAAATGCTTCAGCCGGCATTACGGCGTAACGCCGCTGGCCTTCCGCAAGAGCGCCACATAAGCTTTTCCGCCGCCCAAAACCGTGCTATACTCATGGCAAAATCCCAATATTAGGAGGTCGCCATGCAAACCGTCTCCATAGCGATGATACAGACCCTGGTGGAATACGGCCGGTGGGAAGATAACTTTTCCCGGGCAAAGACGCTGCTGGGCGAGGCTGCCGCCGCCGGCGCGCAGATTGCCGTGCTGCCCGAGTGCTTCGACTTAGGCTGGGCTTATCCCGCCGCCGGACAGGATGCGCTGCCCATTCCCGGCCCGCGCAGCGACATCTTAAGCCGCTGGGCGCGGGAATACGGCCTGTACCTGGCCGCCGGCTTAACCGAGCGTGACGGCGACCGGATATACAACGCCGCGGTGCTGCTGGACCCGCACGGTGAAATACTGCTAAAGCACCGTAAAATCAACATCTTAACCGACGTGGAGGGCATGTACAGCGTGGGCGATCGTCTGGGCGTAGTGGATACGCCGCTGGGCCGCGTCGGTCTTGCCATCTGCGCCGATAATTTGGAGGACTCGCTGGCGCTGGGCCACAGCCTGTGCCGCATGGGGGCGCAGCTGATCCTATCGCCGTCGGCCTGGGCGGTGCCGCCCAACAATAGCCGGCTCACCTACGGCGAAGAGTGGTTTGTCCCCTACGGCCAGCTCTGCCGGCTGTACGACGTAAGCGTGGTGGGTGTCAGCAACGTGGGGGCCGTCACCCAGGGCGCCTGGCAGGGCTGGTCGTGCATCGGCAACTCCATCGCCATGGGGCCGGGCGCGCAGAATCTTGCGGTGCTGCCCTTCGGCGAGGACGCCGCCTGCTGGCGGATGGCGCAGGTTCCCGTTGCGCCGCCCATCGCCCGGGGCACCGCGTTTGGCCCGGCGCTGCGCAAGCGCGGCTTTCCCGGCTAGCTCCATCCATTTCCGGTTACGAGGGAGGAATGATCTTGCTTTATGAATATCTGCCCTATCCGGGCTTGCAGCGCTACGCGCAGGACATGTTCCAAAGCCACGGCTTTTCGCCGCAGAACAGCGCTGTCATAGCCGACGTGCTGCTTTGCGCCGACCTGTTCGGCATCGAATCCCACGGCGTGCAGCGGCTTATCCGCTACCACAAGAGCCTGAAAAACCGTGAGGTGGACCCGGACACCCGCCCCGAAGTGGTGTGGGACACGCCGGTGTCGGCGGTAATCGACGCGCGGCGGGCCATGGGGCAAATCGCCGGCGTGCAGGCCATGCGGCTGGCCATCGAAAAGGCCCGCGTCACCGGCATCGGCATGGTGGCGGTGCGCAACTCCACCCATTACGGCATCGCCGGGTATTATCCGCTGCTGGCGCTGGAAGAGGACATGCTGGGTATCTGCCTGACCAACAGCGAATCCATTGCCGTGCCCACGTTTGGCGCGCAGCCCATGCTGGGCACCAATCCCATCGCCTTTGCCATGCCCGCCGATCCGGTGCCCTTTTGGTACGATGCCGCCACAACGGTGGTGCCGCTGGGCAAGATGGAGGTCTATCAGAAGCAGAACCACCCGCTGCCCCGCGAATGGGCGGTGGGCGCCGATGGCGCCGAGACCCGCGACGCCGCCGCCGTCATAAGCAACATCCGCGCCGGCCGGCCCGGCGGGCTGCTGCCGCTGGGCGGCCTGGGTGAAGAGCACGGCGGGCACAAAGGCTACGGCCTGGGTATTATCGTGGATATCTGCACCGGCATCCTGTCGGGCGGGTGCACGTCGCCGCATTTAAAGCAAGCCGACGGCGAACATACGTCGCATTTTTTTGCCGCCGTCGACTACGGCATCTTCGGCGACAAGGCCACCCAGCGCGCCCACGCGTCGCAGCTGCTGGATGAGCTGCGCCACAGCGCCAAGGCGCCGGGCCAGCCGCGCATCTATACGCACGGCGAAAAGGCATGGGCTTCCCGCCAGGAAAAGCTGCGTGACGGCATCCCGGTGCAGCAGCGCACGGCAGCCGAGCTGCGGCTCATCGCCGGCGAACTGCGGCTGGATTTTGACGCGTATTTCCAATAGGCCGCCTCCTTTACGTCGGGAGCGCGGCGGCCGTCTCAACGGGTTACGCGCCGCCGCGCCTTTGTTCCGTCACCTTGTTTATCAGCCTATCCACGCTGCGGCTTTGCGCCAGGATGGCCGCATCCGTCGCCAGCGCCCGGCCTTGGCGCAGCGCCCGCTCCACCAGGCGGGTAAGCCGCCGGCGCTGACGTTCCAGATGCGAATGCAGCTCATCGATATCTTGCATCTTTCCCTCGTTTTTCCCAGGCATAGCTTAATAAATTGCATGTAAATCCTACAATAATCCATGTTATAGAATGTCCCTCTTTGTACCGCACATGCCATAGAATCTTGATGAGGGGAACACAATGTTGCCAACCCACAGCGCCAACGACCGGCGCTATATCCGGATAGGCCTGAAGATTGCCTACTATCGCAAGCTGCACGGCATGACGCAGGAGCAGCTGGCCGAGCGCGTTGGCTTAAGCCCCGGCTATCTGTCCCAGGTGGAGACGCCCACGTTTGTGCAGCCCATATCGCTCAAAACGTTGTTTGCCGTGGCCGATCTGTTCCACGTGCCGCCGGCAAAGTTTTTGGAGTTTGACGAGTAACGCACCGCCCATTTACGCCGGAGATACCGGCGAGGCCGGCGGTACCGGGCAGAGCGTCCCTTTTCCCCTCCTTCTCCGGCGTCAAAAGCGCCCCCTGATGCGCATGAAGCAAACGGGAACCGGCAATCCTTTGCCGGTTCCCGTTTGTTTTCGGCGCGCTTTGCCGAGGAAGGCGCGCTGCCTATTTTATGCTTTCGTGCGTTTATCCTTCATACCGCAAAGCGTCGATGGGATGCAGCTTGGACGCTTTGTTGGCCGGGTACAGGCCAAACACGACGCCGATGAACACCGAGAAGCCGATGGCGGCCAGCGCCACGCTGGGCGATACGCTCAGCGTGATATCCAGCAGCGGCCCCAACACGGCCAGCCCAACCCCGGAGATGACCAGGCCCAGCAGCCCGCCCAACAGGCTGACGGCCAGCGCTTCGATGAGGAACTGCGTCAGGATGTTGCCGCGGGCGGCGCCTACCGCTTTGCGGATGCCGATTTCGCGCGTACGCTCACTGACCGATACCAGCATGATGTTCATGATGCCGATGCCGCCCACCAGCAGCGAGATGCCGGCGATGCCGCCCAGCATCGTCGTCAGTACCGCGGTGGCCTCATTGAGCGTCTCCAGCATGCTGCTCTGGTTAAATACAGTGTATGCGTCGCTGTCGTCATGGAACAGGCCGTCGAGATAGTCGGTGGTGGCGTATTCGGCGACGGTGACGTCGTCGGCGCTGCCCGCCGATATGTAGAAGCTGGTGATGCCCTTCTGGAAGAAGATGCGCTCGGCCAGCGTAAAGGGGATGATAATCTGGTTATCGCCGGACCCCATCATGCTGCTGCCCTGGGAAGCCAGCACGCCCACGACGCTGAAGGTGTAGCCGCTGACGGAAAAGCTTTCGCCCACGGCGCGGGTGGTGCCGAAAAGCTCCTGGGCGGCCTCGCTGCCCAGCACCGCCACCATGCTGCGGTTGTCGATATCGGGCTGCGTCAGGAACCGGCCGGTCTCCACCTCCAGGTTACGGATTTCGTCATAGCCGGGAACGGTGCCCTGTATGCTGCCGTCGGTATACGTGGTGACGCCGGCCTTGGCGGTGCCGGTGGTGGTCACCAGCGGCGCCACCCGGGCAATGGACGGCTGCTGCTCCAGCTTAGATAACCCTTCCATACTCACCGGATTATACCGCTGTGTGCGGACGCTGACCGTCAGCAGGTTGGTGCCCAGCCCCTCGATGCTGCTGGCCACGGCGCTGTTGGCGCCCTGGGCGATGGCAATGAGCATCACGATGGCCACCACGCCGATGACGACGCCCAGCACCGTCAAAAAGGAGCGCATCTTGTTGCCGGCGATGGACTTAAACGCCATTTTAATCGATTGTAGTATCATCCGTTGCCCTCCTTCTCGTCTATCTTGCCATCCTCGATATGGATCTGGCGCTGGGCCCGCGCCGCCACACTGGTGTCGTGGGTGATGAGGATAACGGTGTTACCCTGGGCGTGTAGGTGGCTAAACAGGGTAAGGATCTCCTGCCCGGTCTTTTGGTCCAGGTTGCCGGTGGGCTCGTCGGCCAAGATCAGCGACGGGTGCTGCGCCAGCGCCCGGGCGATGGCGCAGCGCTGCTGCTGGCCTCCGCTCATCTCCTGGGGGCGGTGCCGTATGCGCCCCTTTAAACCCACCTGCTCCAGCGCCTCCATGGCCCGGCGTCGGCGCTCGCCGGCGCGTATGTTTTGATACACCAGCGGCAGCTCCACGTTTTCCAGCGCATTGAGCTTGGGCAGCAGGTTATAGCCCTGAAAGATAAAGCCGATGTTCTGGTTGCGGATACGGGCAAGCTGACGCTGGTCGTAGCTTTCCACCGGCTGACCGTTGAGAAAGTATTCGCCCTCTTGGGCGATATCCAGGCAGCCGATGATGTTCATCAGCGTGGATTTCCCGCTGCCCGACGGCCCGGTAATGGCTACGAACTCGCCGGGCTTGACACGGAACGAGACGTGGTCCAGCGCGTAAATCTCCTCGTCGCCCATGACGTATTTTTTGACAATGTTGCTCATGCGGATCATATGCTTATCCTCGCCTACTGCCCGCCGCCCGAAGGCCGCTGCGCGCCGCCGCCGCTAAAGCCGTTGCCTTCGCGCGAAAACCCGCCGCCCTCGGGGGCGGTAAAGCCACCCTCTGGGGCGGTAAAGCCGCCCATGCCGCCCATGCCGCCGAACATGCCGCCGACATCAGACGAGGACGCGGTGCGCACTACCACCACCGCATCGCCGGCCGACAGGCCCGTGAGCACCTCGGCATAAGTATCGCTGGACATCCCGGTGGTCACTGCCGTCTTGATGCCCGGCTCGCCGTCGTTGCCCTGGCCCGAAAGCCACACATACTGCCCGTCCTTGGAGGACTGCAGCGCCAGCAGCGGTACCAGCACCACACCGGTACGCTGTTCCACGATGATGGTGGCCGTGCCGTTCATGCCCATCTTCATGCCCTGGGCGGCGTCCATTTGCAGCGTTACGCTGTAGGCCGTCACACCGCCCGACGCGGTACCCACCTGGGAAATGTCGGTCACCTGCGCGGTAAAGGTCTGATCCTCCAGCGCGTCCAGCTCCACGGTGGCTTCCTGTTCCAGCGCGACGTTGTTGATGTCCAGCTCGTCGATGCTGACCACCATCTGCAGCGTGTCGCCGTGGTAGAGTTCCACATAGGTTTCATCGGCGGGCAGCGACGCGCCGTCGGCGGCGTTCACCTTGCTCACAATGCCGCCGGCCGGGGCTGTGATAGCGCCGGCGTCTCTAAGCGCCCAGGCCTGGTTGAGCGTGTCCGCCGCCTGCTGGCGCTGGGCCACCAGCGTCGTGTAGGCCAGCGAAGCCGGCTTATCCTTTAAATAGAACAGTCCCTTGCCGGCGCTGACGCTCTGATTCTCGCTGACATATACGGTGGAGACGACGCCCTGCTGGGCGCTGACCGCCAGCGGCAGATTGATTTGGGCGTCGGCGGTGCCCACCTGCTGATCGCCGTTTAATACCGTCATTTCCTGACCCACGGCCGGCCCGTCGTCGGAAA
>JAQVWW010000090.1 GCA_028709505.1 Eubacteriales bacterium | reverse complement strand
CTGCACAAAAAAAGAACCGGGAAAGCGTTTAACCAAACCCGGTAAGTTGCCGACCTGCTGGAAGAAAACATTATGGATGTGGGTTTGGGCAGGGTTGCCCGGCTGACGGGCTTTCCGTTGGGCGTTATCCGCGCATTTTCCCCATCCGCGCAGCATCACGCCGCCTAAAGGCGGGCCGGAGGCAACCGGACGGCTATGGCATGCGGCTACCATGTTCGCGCAGGCGCGAAAGCAAGGTTGGATTTTTTTGATGCCCGCATTTGGCGCCAAAGTGATAGGCAGGCGGGATTTTGCCCCGGGCGAAGGCCGGGAACACATTGCCGCGTTTTCGTGCTATTTTCGTGCTATAATCATGCCATACACTTGCGATGAGCGGCGCCGCAAACGCGGCCAAGCCCACACGGATTGAGGAGTAAACGGATATGAAATTGCGCAATACCGCGACACTTTTTTTGGCATTGGCCTTATCGGCGGCGGTGCTGCTGGCCGCCTGCGCCCCGGTGCCGGTCGCGCCTACGGCCACGCAGCCGCCCAGCCCTACGGCCGAAGCCATCGCCACGCCGGAGCAGATACCCACCTTTGTGCCGACACCCAGCCCCACGCCCGAACCGCAGCCCACTGCGCCGGCGCATGTCATCGGCATCTATGCGCCCAGCGAAAAGACGAACAAGCGGCAGTTGCTTACAGAATTTACCGGCCCCTGGAACAAAGGCAAGGATATCGAGTGCTTTGAAGCCTTTGCCACCCACGAGGACACGCTACCCAAAGGCCGCTTTGGCAGCGTGTGGCAATCTTACTGGGATGAATATGACGACGCCGACCAGTGCAAAATCGGCTATCGCCTGCGCTTTATGTTGCAATCTTCGCAGGAAATCAAAAAGACCATCCGTACCCCGGACGACGCCGATGATTTTCGGGAATATATCGAGGTATACCTGTACGACGACGTGCACCAGACGCCGGGCGTGCGCTATAGCCATATCGTGCCTTCGGCCATCCACGACGATACCGTCTGCACGTCCATCAAGCTTACGGCCGGCTCCAAAATTGACGAGGTGCAAGAGATCTACCTGGCCGCTTTTGTCTACACCGGCGACGCCGATTTTGACCCGGTCACCGGCGATTATATCGGCAACAGCAGCTACGAAATTGCCCTTCACAGAAGCCGGTAACACGCTTCGCATCCTAGGCGCATCCCGCTTATACCGCGCGAAAAACCGAGCCGCCCTAACACCGGGCGGCTCGTTTTTTTTACGGGCTGATGGTTACCCGCAAATGGAAGGGTGGCGCCGTTGCATGCGGCTGCAAGGGGTCGCTCAAGGCGCGGCAAACGAAATCCGCCCTGCGGGTACGCCACAGGAAAGTATCCGGCGCAGGCGGCAGCGAACACCGGCGGTTGCCCGGTCTGCCGGATGCCCCGATCCGACCGGCTACCGTTCCCGTGCGCAGGAAGGCGACTGCGCACCGCGGGTGTCCGATGGAAAGCCGGCACCGGCGCATAGCCGGCACAGGTTGTTGCTGCGCGGCCGGGTATGGATTCTCCTGACACGTTGCTGCCGGTAACGCCGGCACGCGTCGCGGACACCGGGCCCTACGCCGCTCATTTTTTCGCCGGCGGCCGTATCTTTGCCGTATTTTTGCCATCGGCCGCACCCTTTTGGCGCGGCTACCGGCGTAATTTTCCCATCAAAGGGTTTCCTATACGGCGCGGGTATTGCCGGGCGGCGTCCTGTGAACGGCGAATCGAAAGGACGTTGCCGAAAAATCCCGGCCGGGGCGCCAGACCGGCACACGAAAATCCAAACAGCAAAAGCACAGCGTTTCCATCGCGTGGGCAAATCCCGGTAAAAACGCGGGGATAAAAGTCCCAAATCGCAAGATTGTCGGTTGAAACTCCCGGGTGAATGACGGATAATAATACGGTACAACCATATTCTTCAATATTCATATCACTCCATGACCGAAAACCAGGGAGGATATCCGTATGAAAATCCGCAGCTTAAAATGCAACCGTTTGACCCGACCCATGGGCTTTGCGCTGGAGGAAATCAAGCTTTCCTGGGTGGTGGATGAGGCCGAAGGAGCCGTCGCCACCGCCGCGCGCATCGAGGTTTCCACCGGCGCGGACTTCGCCGGGCTGTGCTACGACAGCGGCTTTCTGCCCGACGCCGACAGCGCCGGCACGCTCATTACGCTGGATACGCAGCCCAATACGTACTATTACTGGCGTGTGACGGTACGCAGCGATGCCGGCGAGGAAGGGACCAGCCCGGTCTCGTTTTTCGCCACCGGCCGGCAGGGCTTGCCTTGGCGGGCCAAGGCCATCGCCGCGCCCTTTGCCGAGCATCCGGTATTCGTGCGGCGCTTTACCGTAAAGGAGCCTTTGGCGCTGGCCATGCTCAACATCTGCGGCGTGGGGCTGTACGAGGCTTATCTAAACGGCCAGAAGGTGGGCGACGAGTATCTGACGCCCAACTGCAACGACTATAAAACCTTTTTGCAATATCAGACCTACGACGTTACCCCTTTGCTCCAAGATGAAAATGAAATGCGCGTCTACGTGGGCGACGGCTGGTATAAGGGCCGCTTCGGGCTGGAAAACGGCCATTACGGCGGCGATACGCTGGCCCTGCTGGCCGAGATGACGCTGCGCTACGCCGACGGCCGCGAAGAAGTGCTGGGCACCGACGAGGCCTGGCAATGCGAGACTTCGCCCATCCTGGGCGGCGGCATCTACGATGGCGAGCAGTGGGACTTTACGCGGCCGGTAAGCACGGCCCGGGCCGTACCCGGCGCACTGGATATCTCGCTGGTCAGGCCGCGGATAAGCCCGCCGGTGCGCGTTATGCAGCGCGTCAAGCCGCTGTGGGTGCGCGCCCAGCAGGACGGCAGCCTGCTGGTGGATATGGGCCAGAACATGGCCGGGCTGCTCCGCTTTTATAACCGCCAGCCCGCCGGCGTCCACATTTGCTTCGCCTTTGGCGAGACGCTGCAGCAGGGGAAGTTCTATAACGATAACTACCGCACGGCCCTGGGGAAGTACGAAGTGGTCTGCGACGGCACAGAGGGTTGGCTCAGGCCTTATTTTACGTACTTTGGCTTTCGCTATGTGCGCATTACCGGCTTTGCGACGCCGCTGGATGAAGAAGACCTGTGCGGCCTGGTGCTACACTCGGACATGGACCGCACCGGATGCTTAACCACGCCCAGCGAGAAGGTAAACCGCCTGTATCACAACGCGCTGTGGAGCCAGCGGGGTAACTTCGTCGACGTGCCCACCGACTGCCCCCAGCGCGATGAACGGCTGGGCTGGACCGGCGACGCCCAGGTGTTTTCGGCAACCGCCACGTACAACATGGATACGCTGGCCTTCTACCGCAAATATTTAAACGACCTGCACATCGAGCAGGACCGCCGGGACGGCGGCGTGCCGGCCTACGCGCCCACCTTTGGCGAAAAGGACATGGCTCCGCCCAGCAGCGTATGGAGCGACGCCATCACCATCATCCCTGACAACCTATACCGCTTCTATGGCGATATTGCCGTCCTGCGCGAGAATTATCCGTATATGAAGGCGTGGCTGGCCTACATTCAGCGCCGGGTGGGGGAGGGGCATTATCTCTTTGATGTGGACTTCCACTACGGCGACTGGCTGGCGCTGGACGGCGCTACGTCCCAATCGGTCAAGGGCGGCACCGAGGACGAATTTGTCGCGTCGGTGTACTTTTACAACTCGGCGCGCATCACGGCGCGCACCGCCGGCGTGCTGGGCTTAGCCCAAGAGCACGAGCGGTATCATGAGCTTGCGCAAAATATCCAAAAGGCCATCTATCACGAATATTTCACGCCGTCCGGGCGGCTTAGCATCGATACGCAGACGGGCTATCTCATCTGCCTGCGCTACGGGGTGTATCCGCACCGCCAAAAGCTGCTCCGGGGCTTATCCCGGCGCTTTCAGAAGGATCTCTATACGCTCAAGGCCGGTTTTGTCGGCGCCGCGCCGGCCTGCCAGATCCTCTGCGAAAACGGCTTTGTGGATTTGGCGTATAAGCTTTTGCTGCGCGAGAGTTACCCCGGCTGGCTGTACCAGGTAAATTTGGGCGCCACCACCATATGGGAGCGGTGGAACTCGCTGCTGGCCGACGGCTCCGTCAGCGGCACCGGCATGAACTCGCTCAACCACTATGCCTATGGCTCGGTGGTGGAGTTCCTTTACGCCGACGTGGCCGGCCTAAAGCCCGCCCGGCCGGGCTTTGGCGAAGCGGTGGTAAGGCCCTACATCAACCACCGCATGCCGGCGGCCAAAGCGTCTTACGACTCGCCCTACGGCGTCTACGCCGTAGACTGGCGCATCGACGCCGACAATCGGGTTACGATGGAGCTGCGCGTACCCTTTGGCTGCCGCGCGCACCTGCCTTACGATGATATTCTGCCCGAGACGCTGCAAATAGACGGTGCCGGCCGGCACGAAGCCCGTGAAACCGAGCATCTGTTCGGCGCCGGCAGCTTTAGCCTTACGTACCGGACGCGCATCGACCATGCGCATCCGTTTAGCCGCGCCAGCATCATCGAGGACGTGCTGGCTCACCCGGCCGCGCGCCGGGCGCTGGGCGAGCACCTGCCGCAGATGGTGTCGCAGGCGCAGCTGGGCGACGAGGAGAAGCGCTGCGAAACCATTGAGAACATGCTGGGGCCGCTGCTGCCCGGCAGCACGCCGGAAAAGATAAAAAGGGCCGACGAGGCGCTGCGACGCATCAATGTATTCGAGTAAAGCTTGATTCTATTGCCATAAGGAGGAGAAGAAATGAACCATGCCTATGAATGGGCGCGGGAGAAGTACGCCGCAGTGGGCGTAGACACCGAGGCCGCCATGCATGCGCTAAAGAGCGTTCCCATTTCGATGCATTGCTGGCAGGGTGACGACATCACCGGCTTTGAAAACCGAGGCGGGGCGTTGACCGGCGGCATTCAGGTCACCGGCGACTGCCCCGGCAAGGCCCGCAATTTTGACGAGCTGACCGCCGACCTGGACAAAGCGTTCGCCCTCATACCCGGCCGGCACCGTGTCAACCTGCACGCCAGCTATGCCGTGTTCGACGGCCTGCCGGCGGCGGATCGCGATGCGCTTACGGTGGAGCACTTTGCCAAATGGATCGGGTACGCCAAAGAGCGCGGCCTGGGCATCGACTTTAACCCTACTTTTTTCAGCCACCCGATGGTAAAGGATAACCTGACCCTATCCAGCCCCGACGACGAAGTGCGGGCCTTCTGGGTGCGCCACGGCATCGCCTGCCGGCACATCGCCGCCGGCATCGCCGCGCAGCTGGGCAAGCCGGTGCTCAACAACGTATGGATTCCCGACGGCTATAAGGACGTGCCCGCCGACCGCTTAGGGCCGCGGCTGCGCTTAAAGAAGAGCCTGGACGAAATTTTTGCCGAGAAGCTGCCCGGCGTCATCGATTGCGTCGAGAGCAAGGTGTTCGGCATCGGGCTGGAATCCTATACCGTAGGCAGCGGCGAGTTCTACCTGGCCTACGCCGCCGGACACCCCGGCGTATACAACCTGCTGGATAACGGGCATTACCACCCCACCGAGACGGTCAGCGACAAAATTCCCAGCCTGCTGGCTTATTTTGATAAGGTGCCGCTACACGTCACCCGGGCGGTACGGTGGGATTCGGATCACGTGGTGTTACTCGAGGACGAGGTAAAGGAGATCGCCAAAGAGATCGTGCGCAACGGCGCGCTGGAGCGTGTGCTCATCGGTCTGGACTTCTTTGACGCGTCCATCAACCGCGTGGCCGCCTGGGTCATCGGCGTTCGCAACATGCAAAAGGCGCTGCTCACTGCGCTGCTGATGCCCTGGGATACGTTAAAGGACCTGCAGGACGCGGCGCGCATGACCGAGCTTATGATGCTGGGCGAGGAGCTAAAGACCTATCCCATGGGGGCCGTGTGGGAGGAGTTCTGCGCCCGCAACGACGTGCCCGGCGATCCGAGCTGGTTTGATGACGTGCGCCGCTACGAAATCGATGTGCTGGCGCGGCGCGGCTAAGGAGAAAAAAGACCATATGGGTATTTTAGAAACCGAAGTGAT
>JAQVWW010000089.1 GCA_028709505.1 Eubacteriales bacterium | reverse complement strand
CTTTTTTGTCAACCTATGCGGATGCATATTCTTCTCCTTTGCGGGCCGTACTTCAGTCGATGTGCCGGGCCGTCAGCGCGAACGTGATGACGCCGTCGGCGCAGCAAAAATCGGTGCGGTTTGAGGCTTTCCCACCCAGCAAGCGGTAGTCGCCGCCGGCGCGGGCCGCCTCGCACAGGCTATGCAGCACCGCCATCGTCTTGGGGCAAAATCCGGCGGGGCATTCATACCTGCAGGTAAACCGATCGCCCCGCTCCATACCCACGCGGCAGCGGCCTTCCTCCACCACGGTGATGTCGAATTCCCAGTCCTCAAGGATGGTTTTCTTCATGTGGGTAACCTCCCGCCCATGTAAGCGTGTCTGCACGCCGGCCCGCTTAGGCGGGGCGGCGCCATACTGTTACCGGCCTGTTGCTGTGCTTGGGCTTGGCCGGTTTTTTTAATAATTATAACATATGAAGAACATATGTTCACCAAAAAAACGGCGGCGTCCCCTCTATGTTTTGCCCAAATTTTGCCACAGCAAAACCCCGCCCATACTAACAAAGGCGGGGTATTGTTGTCAAAAAGCCCCTCGTACCCCTGGCAGGCCGCAGGTACGAGGGGCAATCCGATTCAAACGGCAAAATTGATTGTTTTTCGATACGTCCGCACCTGCCGCCGGCTAAGAGAAAATCTTTTTTCTGCCGCGCATATGCCACACTAAGGAGACTGTTTGATAACCCCGCCGCCGCGCTACGGCCGCTGCTCTGCGGCGTCGGCGTAGGCTTTTAGCCACACCTGGGCCTTGAACAGGTCGCCGTCGATATCCAGCACGAAGCGCCCCTGCTGCAGCTGGGTTAAGCTGCTGACAATGGACAGACCCAGCCCCGAGCCTTCGCTTGCGCGGGCGGCGTCGCCGCGGGTGAAGCGCTCCATCAGCTCGTCGGGCGGCATGTCCAGCGGCAGCGCCGATATGTTCTTCATCTCGATGACGACGTCACCGCCGCGGCGCAGCGCGCTTAGGTACACCCGCGTGTTGGGCTGCGTGTACTTAAAGGCGTTGGAGAACAGGTTCTCCATCACCCGCCACAGCAGCTTGCCGTCGGCCAGCGCGTAAAGAGGCTCCGCCGGCAGCTTGAGCCTGAACTCCAGCCCCGACTGGGCAATCTTGTCGTCCAGCTCGCCCATGCCCTGGGAGATCAGCGCCGCCACGTCCACCCTGGCCATCTCGCAGGGCAGGTTGCCGGTGGTGGCTTTGGCCGCCTCGAACAGATCCTCGGTCATCTGCTTTAACCGCTGGCTCTTTTGATCCAGCACGTCCAGATACGCCGGCGCCTGATCCGACTGCAGCCCCTCGCGCTTGAGCAAGTCCACATAGGTTAGGATGGACGTCAGCGGCGTCTTTAGGTCGTGGGAGACGTTGGTAACCAGCTCGGTGCGCAGCCGCTCGGCCTTGACCTCGCGCTCCACCGCCTGGCGCAGGCCCTGGGACATGAGGCCCATATTGCGGCCCACCTCGTCCATCAGCTTATCTCCGGTGGACAAGCTCTGCAGCGGCGTGCCCTGGCGCAGCCCTTGGCTGGCGGCCACCAGCTGGGCCATCTGGTGGTTTTTATAGAGCCATACCATGCCGATGAGCGCGCCGTTGCCCAGTGCGCACAGGATGACGGTAACGGGAGTCCAGGCCGCCAGTAAGGTACCCATAAAGGCGGTTATCAGCGTATATCCGCCGATAACCAGCACGCTTTGCCAGTGGCTGCGGGTATAGCCGGCCAGGCGCTTGACCATGCGGATGGCCCAGCATACGCTCTGTACCACCAGCGTATGGCGCAGCAGCTCGCCGCGCTTGACGCGCTTGCACAGCGCCGTCCACGCCCACACGTCCCATAACACCACCGCCGCCGAGAGCGCCACGCATAACCCGCGCAGCACGCCCGGGCTGACCCCGCCAGATTGGATGCGCCAGCTAAGCCCCGCCACGCCTGCTATGCCCAGCAGGTTGACCAATACCGTCAGTGCCAGCATGACGTCCTGATACGGCTTATCCCATAATGTCAGCACGACGCCGTCCTGGTCTACTCTGCGCCCGGCGGCATAGGCCAGCCAGGCCACGCCGGCCAGGCAAAAAAGACCGGCCACGCTCAGCGCCCGCGCATTGCTTAGCATGGCGTCGCGCTGGGACGCATACGCCTGGGCCGCCTGTTCATAGGCACCCTGCTCCATACCCAGCACCGCGTACGTCCCATTGCTTAACGTAAATGTCCTGCGCTGGGCGGCATTTGCCACTTCAGGCTGCCGGCTGGCCCAGGCCTCCACCCCGTCGGGCACTATTTGTACCCGGCACACGGCATAGCGCCATCCTTGCTGCTCAAAGTCGGCAAGACTGGTCAGCGCCCCGCCATATTCCTGCATGTCTTCGGCAATCAGCCGCTGCCGCAGCGCGGCCATGTCCTGCTCGTACTCCAGGTTCAGCGCCGCCGCCTGATTTTCATACTCCTGCTGCGCCTGGTTTATGCGCAGCTGGGTGGCCTCCTGGTATTCGTCGTCATAGGTTTCCAGCATGGCAAGCTGTTCGTCCAGATAGGCCTGGGCCTGATCAAGCTGGTTGGTCAGCACGCTCTGGGCCGCGGTTTTTTCCTCGGTAAAGCGCTGGATGCTGGACTGCCCCGACGCGATGGCATCCTCGCTTTGCAGCCGCTCCCTGGTCTCCAGGGCACGATAGAGCCCTTCCCCCTGCCACCGGTATTCGTTGCTTTGGGCATAGTCCTCGGGCGCCAGCAGCATTTCCGGCTGCCATATCCCTGTCGTCCCGGTCAGCATGCCGCCCAGCTGCAGCGCCGCCACTACGGCGCCGGCCACGCACAGCGCCACGGCCAGCAGCTTAAACGCCACGTGGTATTGCCAGCTATATTTTCTCGATTTTGTATCCAACACCCCACACCACCTTTAAATATTTTGGTTCCTTCGGATCGGCCTCGATCTTCTCGCGGATGCGGCGGATGTGCACCGTCACCGTGTTGGTCATGCCCAGGCCCGGCTCCTTCCACACCGCCTCGTAGATGCGATCGATGGAGAACACTCGTCCGGCGTTCTCGGTTAAGAAGGCCAAAATGCCGTATTCATGGGGGTAAGCTTAATTTCCTGCCCGTCCAACCGTACCTGCTTGCACTCGTCGTCCACCTCCAGCGCACCGGTACGGAACACATTCTGATGGATTTCCATGCCGCCCAGGCTGGTGTAGCGCCGCAGCTGCGAACGCACCCGCGCCAGCAGCACCATCGGGTTAAAGGGCTTTGTGACGTAATCGTCTGCGCCGACGGACAGGCCCTCTATCTTGTCCAGATCCTCGGACTTGGCCGACAGCAGAATGACCGGTATGTTATACCGCTCCCGCAGGCGGCGCACCGCCGTGATGCCGTCCATGCCGTTCATCATGATGTCCATGATGATCAGATGGATATCCTGTTTTTCCAGCACCTGCAGCGCTTCGCGGCCGTCGCCGGCGCAGGACACGTCGTAGCCATCGTTGCGTAAATAGATCTCGATGGCCTTTACAATATCCTTATCGTCGTCGCAGACCAGCACCCGCATGCCCCTGTCCTCCTTATGCTTTTCCCCCATAGTAACACATCCTTGCCTTCGCTTACAGCGCTTATGCTAACAGACGAAAATGAAGCCGGCCCGGCTAAAATTCTTACGGTTTTTTTAAGGCGCAGCCGGGCTTTGCCGCCGGCCCGAAGATTTCATAAATTCGTAACAAGAAAATTTTTCTATGGTGGTATAATAATTGGGAATGAATTTAATCAGAAAAAGGATGGTGCCGCATGAGCAACGAATACCAGCCCGGACAACCCAACGACGCGTTTGACAAGGAGTCTATCCCGGTATCGCCCGAACCTTCGGCCGATACGGCTGCGGACGTCGCCCGGTCGGAGTCAGCGCCGCGGACCACCAAAAAGCGTTCCGGCCCGGCCGGCCCCGGCGGCAAAGGCCCGCGCAAGCCTTTTGTCAAGTGGATTGTGCTGGGTTTGGCCGGCGTGCTGTGCGTTGCGGCGGTGGCGCTGGCAATCAATTTAAACAACATTTTTAACCGTCCCGGCTCGCTGTTCGCCCAGAACCAAAACACCCCGCCCCCCACCGCCACGCCGGAACCCACGCCCACGCCGCGCAAAACGTTGGGGCCCGACGCCGATGTGGAAGACGACGGCGGCAACGCGCTGCAGCAGATGGAGCAGCTGGCCGACACGTCTACGATGAAAAACATCGTAAACGTACTGCTGGTGGGCGTAGACTACGCCGAAGAGCGTGACGGCAACACAAAGGAGTACGTCAATAAGAACTTTAACTCCGACGTCATGATGGTGCTGGCCATGAACTTCGACGAAAAAAAGGTGGATATGATATCGGTCCCCCGCGATACCTACGCCAAGATTGCCAACGCCGAAGGCAAGTATAAGCTGAACTTCTCGCTGACGCTGGGCGGCGGCATCAACAACGACGGCTTTATGAACGTCTGCGACAGCGTCGAATGGGTGCTGGGCGGCGTGCCCGTCGATTATTACATCGGCGTGACAATGCCGGTGGTCAAAGAGCTGACCGACGCCATCGGCGGCGTCGACTTTTACGTGGACGTGCCCATCAAAATACAGGGGCGCACGCTGGATGTGGGCTATCAGCATTTGGACGGCCAGCAGGTGCTGGATTACTGCCGCGCCCGCAAGAACATGGAAGACCCCGGCGACTTAAACCGCGTCAACCGGCAAAAGAAGATGCTGCTGACGGTATTTGAAAAGCTGCAGCGCTCTACGCAGATATTCGATGTGCCCGAGCTGCTGCTGTCGATGCAGGGCAAAGTGTACACGAACCTGAACCTCAACCAGCTGGCCGCCATGGCTGTGTTTGGCAAGAAGCTGGATTCGGCCAATATCCAGATGCGCACGATGAGCGGCACCTATGCCAACATCTACGGCTTTGGCTACGTGTGCACCGATCAGAGCAAGCGTGTGCAGATCATTAAAGACGTCTACAACGTGGATGCGGCCCAGCGGCGCGAGTATACGGTCAACTACGCCAAGCTGGAGTGGGCCACGTATGTCACCGAGGCCTACATCGAACGCATTGAGCCGCTGCTGAAAAAGGACGCGGCGCTGGGCGAAAACCGCAAAATCCCTGCCGAGACGGCGCTGGTGCTGGAAGAGCAGTTCGCTGCCGCCAAGGCGCTGGTCAAGACGTCCAACAACACCATGAAAGGCAAAGGCGCCGTCAGCTCCGACGCCGCCAACAAGATGATTGCCTGCCGAGAAGAGATAGAAGAGCTGTTCACGCCAGCCCTGAAGGCCGCCGGCTACAACATGGACTGGAAGGTTTCCATCTATGAGGACGGCCAGGTACGCATGAAGGAATAAGGCGCGGCCCTGTACCATAACCCATTATGGCCTGCCATAACCCGGTTATGGCCCGCCATAAGCCACTTATGGCCTACCAAGGACATGCAGACCAGTGCGCCTTAGAGCGCAGCAACACAAGAAAAAAGCGCTGAAACCATATTGTTGGTTTCAGCGCTTTTTTAATGGCGAGCATCGAAGGCGCGGCCGCGCTTGTTATAAACACGTTGTTGAACGCGTCCCGGCGCTGCAACATCATGGTGCCTATCAGATAATCGTTACCGCTAGGATAGGGGGCGCGCGGCTATGTCAGCATATCCGAAATTTTCCATGGCATTTAACGTTGGCAGTACAAACACCCAAAGGCTGGAAGCTTTTGATTGATATCGGCAAGCCTTCGGCGCCAAAAAAATCTCCGAGCTTGCCGCGCCGGGCGGCGACATCCACATCGTCATCGAAATCCATGGGCTTCGGGTACTGTTAGCGCCCGGCGGCAAAGTGGTAAAGGTGGTGGAAAATGCCATGTGCTGCGAATTTCAGTTCGATAACCAAGACGATTTGCGCAAGGCGTATGACGTTTTGGTTCCCGAAAGCCTGTATCACTCGATAGATACCTACCCCTGGGCGCCGGTGGGCACGCTTGTGACGGACAAATACGGTGTCTGCTGGTGGCTGCGCACGTAGCGCTGGGAGAACGCGATAGCCAAAGCCGGTACGGATAAACGGTACCGGCTTTTTATTTTCTTATCTGTCCCACGGCGGGCGGGCGCGCATT
>JAQVWW010000088.1 GCA_028709505.1 Eubacteriales bacterium | reverse complement strand
GAAGCCCGATTCGGCGCGCTCCACCGGCAGATTTAAGCCCGTCTGCCCGCCCGGCGTGGTCAGAATGCTGGCGGGCCGCTCGCGACGGATGATGTTCTTGAGCACTTCGGCGTTGAGCGGCTCCAAATACACGCGGTCGGCTATCGTCTCGTCGGTCATGATGGTGGCGGGGTTCGAGTTAACCAGCACCACATGCACGCCCTCCTCGCGTAGCGCGCGGCAGGCCTGCGTGCCGGCATAGTCAAACTCGGCCGCCTGGCCGATGATGATGGGGCCGGAGCCGATAACCAATACTTTTTTGATGTCCTTTTTCAGCGGCATAGCGGTAACTCTCTTTCTTAAACTTCTTGCGCCCGGCCGCTGTGCATCAGCGCGACGAAGCGATCAAACAAATATGCGGTGTCCTTTGGCCCCGGCGAGGCTTCGGGATGGAACTGCACGGTAAAAGAGGCGTGTTCGGTATAGACGACGCCCTCTATGGTCTTATCGTTCCAGTTGCGGTGAGAAACCCGCATGCCCGCCGGCAGCGATTCTTCCACCAGCGTATAGCCGTGGTTCTGCGACGTGATGTAGACGCGGTCCTGCTCCAGGTCTTTGACCGGGTGGTTGCAGCCGCGGTGGCCGTAGCGCAGCGGTCGGCTGTCGGCGCCGCAGGCCAGCGCCATCAGTTGGTGGCCCAGGCAGATGCCAAAAATGGGCTTTTTGCCTACGAGTTTTCGTATCTCGGCAATGATGGCCGGGTTATCTTTGGGGTTGCCGGGGCCGTTGGTCAGCATGATGCCGTCGGGCTCGGCCTTTAATATCTCTTGGGCCGACGTGCCGGCGGGGAACACCAGCAGATGGCAGCCCCGCTGCCTAAGGGAAGACAGGATGGACGCCTTCAGGCCAAAGTCCATCACCGCCACGCGCGGGCCCGGCCCGGGCACCTCAAACATCTCATTACCGGTCACCTGCATCACCGGCGCGACGGTTTCACCGGCCGACATCCGGGCAAATTCGTCGTCGCCGGGATAGTTTTCGCATATCATGCCGCGCATGGTGCCGTGGTTGCGCAGTTTGCGCGTCAGCGCCCGCGTATCGACGCCCTGAATGCCGGCGATGCCGTGCAGCGTCAGGTATTCGTTCAGGCCGCCCTCGCTGTGCCAGTTGCTGGGCGCTTCGCACACTTCGCGCACGACAAACCCGCGCACCTGCGGCTTCATCGATTCGGGATCCTCCCAGTTGACGCCGTAGTTGCCGATGAGCGGGTATGTCATCGTGACAATCTGCCCGCAGTAGGACGGGTCGGTCAGCACCTCCTGATAGCCGGTCATGCCGGTGTTAAACACGACCTCGCCGGTGATATCGGCTATCCTGCCAAAGGCGCTGCCTTCGTAGACGGTACCGTCTTGTAAAACCAAATAAGCCATAGTATCCTCCGTCAAATTCCCAGCGCCGCGCGCAAGTCGTCCCGCATGGCAAGGGCCGCCTTGCGCACGGCGTCAATATAGGCGTCCTGAGACTGTATCCACGCGCCGATGATGCCGCGGGAGTTGTTGACAATGGCGCCGCCGCCGGTCTTATCGAACATGCCGGCGATATCGCGCCCGGTGGCGCCCTGGGCGCCGTAGCCCGGCAGCAGGAAGAACGTATGCGTCAGCCGTTGGCGCAGCGCCGCCCCCTGGGCGGGATGTGTGGCGCCCACGACGGCGCCGACGCGGCTGTAGCCGCTCTCGCCGCGGTTCTCCTTCCCCCACGTCTCCACCAGATCGCCCACCGCCTCAAACACAGTGCGGCCGTCGGCAAGCTTGCTATCCTGCAGCTGCGCCGACGATGGGTTGGACGTCTTGACCAGCGCAAAGATGCCGGTGTCGGCGTTGACGGCCAGGAAAGGCTCCACGCCGTCCCCTCCCAGGTACGGGTTGATGGTCAGCATATCGGCCTGAAAGGGCGCGTTGTCGCCCAAAAACGCCTGGGCGTAGGCCTGGGCTGTGGAAGCGATGTCGTTGCGCTTGGCGTCGGCGATGGTAAAAAGCCCCGCCTTACGGGCATAGCAGAGCGTATCGGCAAAAGCCTGCATGCCCGGCGCGCCGTACATCTCGTAGCAGGCCGCCTGCACTTTCACAGCCGGCACGATGTCGACCAGCGCATCAAGCAGCTGCCTGTTGTAGGCCAGTATGGCGCCGGCGGCGCCCTGTTGGGTGGCGCAGTCATATTGCCCGCGGACAGCGGCGGGGATGTGCTCGATACGCGTGTCGATACCCGCACAGGTGGGATTTCTCTTGTGCTTGATTGCCTGGCTGAGCCGGTCGAATATCATCGTTTGCTCCTTTGTATATTATTCAACATTATGTATATTTATTATATCACAACGGCGCCGTCTCTGTATACTATTTTTCCGTCTACCATCGTCATGCGGATTTTTCCGGTCAGCCGCCAGCCGTCAAAGGGGTTGTTGCGGCCTTTGCTGTAAAAGGACGCCACGTCGACGGTATATTCCTGCCGGCAGTCGGCCACGGTGATGTCGGCGGGCTTGCCCGCTGCCAGCACGCCGCCTTCTACCCCCAGCACCCGGGCCGGGGCCACGCTCATCCGCTGCACCAGCTCTTCCAGGCCCAGCGCGCCGCCCAGCACGCAGTGCGTGTAGCTCAGGCCGAAGGCCGTCTCAAACCCGGCAATGCCCGACGCCGCCAGGCTGTATTCCACCAGCTTCTCGTCCCGGTGGTGCGGGGCGTGGTCGGTGGCGATGACGTCCAGCGTGCCATCGTGCAGGCCCTCCAGTATGGCCTGGCGGTCGTCCTCGGTGCGCAGCGGCGGGTTGACCCGCGTGTTGGCGTCGTAGCCTTCCACCAGCTCTTCGGTGGCGGCAAAATAGTGCGGGCACGTCTCGGCGCTGACCCGCACGCCCCGCTTCTTTGCCTGGCGTATCAGCTCCACGCTTAAGCGCGTGGACACGTGGGCGATGTGCACGCGCGTGTGCAGCGTCTCGGCCAATATCAGCTCGCGGGATACCATCGCTTCCTCGCCGGCACGGCTGATGCCGGCCAGGCCCAGCTTGGCGGACATGATCCCTTCGTTCATGACGCCATTGCCCACCAGCCGCTTGTCCTCGCAGTGCGAGATAAGCAGCGCGTCAAAGTTTTTGGCGTACTGCAGGCCCAGCCGCATCATCCGGGGATCCTCCACCGGCTGTCCGTCGTCGGAGAAGGCCACGGCGCCGGCGGCGCGCAGCAGGCCCATCTCGGCCAACTCCTCCCCTTTTTGCCCTTTGGTGATGGCGGCGATGGGATAGACTTTGACAACACCCTCGGCCCGCGCCTTTTCCAGTATCTGGGCCACCACCGCTTCGCTGTCGCACACCGGGTAAGTGTTGGGCATTGCGGCCACGGCGGTAAAGCCGCCGGCGGCGGCAGCACGGGTGCCGGTGGCGATGGTTTCTTTATATTCGTATCCCGGCTCGCGCAGGTGGCTGTGCATGTCGATAAGCCCGGGCATCAGGTTCGTTCCTTCCAGGTCTATCTCTTGGGCGTCGGCGCAGGCAATCTGCGCCGCCATGTGGGCCACGCGGCCTTCGTCTACGAGAATATCCAACCGTCCGCTTTCGCCGGCGGGATTGACCACATCCGCGTTTTTCAGCAAGTACTTCATTGGGCGGTTCTCCTTGTCAGTAAAAATAACAGCGCCATGCGCACCGCCAGGCCGTTGGTCACCTGCTCGCGGACGCGGGAGCTTTCGCCGTCGGCTAAGGCCGACGTCATCTCGACGCCGCGATTCATAGGGCCCGGGTGCATCACGATGGTGCCGGGCTTGGCCAGCGCCAGGCGACGCTCGTCCAGCGCGAAGTAGCGGGTGTATTCGCGCACGCTGGGGAAAAGCCCGGCCTGCTGGCGCTCCAGCTGCATGCGTAGGCCCATCACCACGTCGGCATCGCGGACGGCCTTATCCACATCGTGGTCGATGTCCACGCCCAGCTGGGCCATGTCCATCGGGATGAGCGTCTCGGGCGCCGCCAGCACCGGGCGCGCGCCCATCGTGACCAACCCCCAGATGTTGCTGCGGGCCACGCGGCTGTGGGCCACGTCGCCTACAATGGCTACTTTCCGGCCTTCCAGGCTGCCGAAGGCTTCCTGCATCGTGAACAGATCCAGCAGCGCCTGGGTGGGGTGCTCGTTCATGCCGTCGCCGGCATTGATGACGCTGGAGCGGACGTGTTTGGCCAGCAAGTGCGGCGCGCCGGCCAGCGGATGCCGGATGATGATGACGTCTGCGCCCATCATGTCCAGCGTACAGCCGGTGTCGATGAGCGTCTCGCCCTTTTGCACCGACGAAGCCGAGGCCGATATGTTGGCCGCCGCCGCCGACATGTACTTGGATGCCAGCTCGAAGGACATGCGGGTGCGGGTGCTGTTCTCGTAGAACAGCGTGACGATGGATTTCCCCTGCAGATGAGGCGTCTTTTTCTGGTTGTTGGTCAAAAACTGCTTCATCTGCCCGGCGGTGGTCAAAATCTCCTGAATTTCTTCGCGGGGCACGTCGCGCAGCCCCAGTAAATCTTTATTGCGCAGCGCCATATGCTTTCGTACTCCTCCCTACCGTTTGGGTATGAAAAAAGCCGGAATACATCCGGCTAATTGTCCAAGTCAAAGAGCTTGACAGAATTCTCCGCATCGAACTCGGTCACCTGCACGCCGATGACCTCACTACGGGACGTGGGCACGTTTTTCCCCACGTAATCGGCGCGGATGGGCAGCTCCCGATGCCCGCGGTCTACCAGCACCGCCAGCTGAATATTCTGGGCCCGGCCCAGGTCCATGATGGCGTCCAGCGCCGCCCGGGCGGTGCGTCCCGTGTACAGCACGTCGTCCACCATCACCACCGTCCTGCCCTCCAGCACAAAGGGCACGTCGGTGCCGTTGATAACCGGGTGCTCGTTGAGCAGCGACAGATCGTCACGATAAAAAGTGATGTCCAATACGCCCAGCGGCACCTGCTTGCCTTCAAATTTGGCTATCTTCTGCTGCAGGCGGCGGGCCAGCGGCACACCGCGGCGCTGGATTCCCAAAAGAACCAGCCCGTCGCAGCCGTGGTTGCGCTCCAGTATCTCGTGGGCGATGCGGGTCAGCGCCCGGTCCATCGCGGCGGCGTCCATCAGTGTGGTTTTTTCCTTCATATTGGCCTCCTTATGGCATACAAAAACGTCCTGACCCATAAAAAATCGGTCAGGACGATACAAAACCCGTACCCTATGCGTGGTTTTCTTCGCTGCCTTACCGACCTCTCTGGACCGACTTAAAGGAAACGCATTCATTTATTTTTTGTATCATAGCACAGCGCGGCGCGCTTGTCCAGTTCCAATTATCCCGCTGCCGTAAAAATGGCAAGATTGGACGGACGGCGACGCCGTGTTCCTCTTTAAATTGCCCTATGGGTATGCTACAATGCAGGTACATTAAAACAAAGCGAGGCTGAGCGCATGCGTCAAAAAGACATGGTCTGGACCGATAAAAAGCGCACCCTGTTTGGGCTGCCGCTATCCTTTACCCGGTACACGCTGACCGAAGAAAAGCTGCTCATCGAGACCGGCTTTCTAAGCAAAAAAGAAGAGGAAGTGCGGCTGTATCGCATTTTAGATGTCACGCTGCGCCGTTCTCTGGGGCAGCGGTTCTTTGGCGTGGGGACCATCCATTGCTGCTCGGCGGACAAATCCACGCCCGAATTTGATATTTCCGGCGTCAAGCGGTCGGCTGAAGTAAAGGACAGGCTCTCCGACATGATTGAACGCCAGCGCACGGCCAAGCGCGTGACCAGCCGCGAATATATGATGGCCGATGACGGCGACGACTTGGATATTTAGGCTGTTTGCGTGGCGAAAAATACCCGGTCGGCGGCAAAAAGGCCTTTTCCCTGGCCAAAGCCCGGCAATGGAACGATAAAAAAGCGAACCCAAATGGGTTCGCTTTTTTTATGAGAGGACGTCCTATAATTTTAGTTTACCAACCCGTTCTTCTCGCCCGGCGGCTTGCCGCGGCGGTGGCTTGCGTCGGCTGGCCTTACGCCCAGAATATCTCGCCCACAGGCTCGTAGATGAGCACTTGCTTTAAGAACTCGACGGCTTTGCTCAGGCCTTCCATGTTGGACATGAGGCTGTCCTCGTGCTCAATGGAGATGGCGCCGTCGTAGCCGATAAGGCGCAGTTCGGACATCATGGCCTTCCAATCG
>JAQVWW010000087.1 GCA_028709505.1 Eubacteriales bacterium | reverse complement strand
CGTAACCGTACTGTGCCACGGCGATTTGGATGTGGACAGCCACCACAGCGTCGAAGACGTGGGCATCGCGCTGGGGCAGGCCTTTGCCCGGGCCATAGGGGATAAGGCCGGCATTACCCGCTACGGCAGCGCTTACTTGCCCATGGACGAGACACTGGCTCTGGTGGCGCTGGATATCAGCGGCCGGCCCTATCTGGTGTACGACGCGCCGCTTTGCGCGCCGCTGCTGGGCAGCTTTGAGACCGAGACGGTCGAGGAGTTTTTCCGGGCCTTCGCCACGCATGCCGGCATCACGCTGCATATGAAGGTGCTCTACGGCGCCAATACGCACCACAAGATTGAGGCGCTGTTCAAAGGCCTGGGCCGCGCGCTGCGCGCCGCCTGCGCCGTCGACCCCCGCGAAAGCGGCGTCCCCAGCACGAAGGGCGTGCTGGGATGAAGCGGATTGCCATCGTCGACTACGGCATGGGCAACCTGCGCAGCGTGCAGAAAGCCTTCGAATACATCGGACTGAACGCCGTGCTGACGCAAAAGCCCAAGGACGTGGAAGAGGCCGCGGCGGCGGTGCTGCCCGGCGTAGGCGCCTTTGCCGACGCCATGGCGGCGCTTACGGCCACCGGCATGGACGATTGCATCCGCGCGTTTACCGCGTCGGGCCGGCCGTTTCTGGGCATCTGCCTGGGCATGCAGATGCTTTTTGGAAAGAGCCTGGAGGGCGGCGAATTTACCGGGCTGGGGCTGCTGACCGGGCAGGTGACGCCCATTCCGCCCCGGCGCAAGGTGCCGCACATGGGCTGGAACCAGCTGGTTATTACCCGGGATACGCCGCTGCTCGCCGGCCTGCCACAAGAGAGCTTTGTGTATTTTGTCCACTCGTTTTACGCCGAGGCGCCGGCTGATGTGGTGACGGCAGTGTGCAACTATGGTATCCCCATCCCTGCCGCCGTGGGCCGGGATAACATCATGGCCACCCAGTTTCATCCGGAAAAAAGCGGCGACGTGGGCTTGCAGATTCTGCGCAATTTCGGAGGTCTGTTATGATTATCTATCCCGCCATCGATTTAAAGGGCGGCGCGTGCGTCCGTCTTGCCCAGGGCGACATGCACAAGGCCACCGTCTACGGCGACCCGCTGGAAATGGCCAAAAGATTTGCCCAGGCAGGCAGCGCCTGGCTGCACGTGGTGGATTTGGACGGCGCCTTCGCCGGCGAGGCCCGCAACTTGAAAATCATTGCCGCTATTGTGGAACAGACCGGCCTTCTGGTGCAGACCGGCGGCGGCATCCGCACGATGGCGCACATCGGCGGCATGCTTGAGGATGTGGGCGTGCAGCGCGTGATACTGGGCACCGCCGCCGTAGAGCAGCCCGGGCTGGTGCGCGCGGCGGTACGCCGCTACGGTCGGCGCATCGCTGTGGGCATCGATGCCAAAGGCGGCAAAGTGGCCGTCAAAGGCTGGGCCGAGGATACCGGCGTGGATGCGCAGAAACTGGCGCAGGATATGAAGGAAATGGGCGTGCAGACGATTATCTATACCGATATCGCCCGGGACGGCATGCTGAGCGGCCCGGATTTTGAAAATACCCGGCGACTCATCCAACAGACCGGCCTGGACGTCATCATTTCCGGTGGCGTATCCGACGTGGAGCAGGTGAAGACCGCCGCTGCGCTGGGCGCCGGCGGCATCATCATCGGCCGGGCGCTGTACCAGGGCGCCATCGAATTAAAAGAGGCGCTGGCCATAGGGAGGGAATCATGTTAACCAAACGCGTCATACCTTGCCTGGACGTGCTGGAGGGCCGCGTGGTCAAAGGCGTCAGCTTTGTCAACCTGCGCGACGCCGGCGACCCGGTGCAGGCCGCCCGGGCCTATAACCAGGCCGGCGCCGACGAGCTGGTGTTTTTGGACATCACCGCCTCGGCGGACAAGCGCAATACCATGCTGGACGTGGTGTCCCGTACCGCCGAGCAGGTGTTCATACCGCTTACGGTGGGCGGCGGCATCCGCACGGTGGAGGATTTTCGCCGTATTCTAAAGGCCGGGGCCGATAAGATTTCCATCAATTCCGCGGCGCTGCATAACCCGCAGCTGATTGAGGACGCGGCGTGGCGCTTTGGCAGCCAGTGCGTCGTGGTGGCCATCGATGCCAAACGGCGCGCCGGCGGCGGATGGGACTGCTACCTAAACGGCGGTCGCGTCAACACGCACAAAGACGCCGTCGAATGGGCGCGGGAGGCCCAGCGGCGGGGGGCCGGCGAGATATTGCTGACCAGCATGGACGCCGACGGGCAAAAGACGGGCTACGACATCGAGCTGACGCGCGCCGTGACGCAGGCGGTGAACATTCCCGTCATCGCGTCGGGCGGCGCCGGGGCGCTGGAGCACTTCTCCGACGTGGTGCTAAAGGCCGGCGCCGACGCGGTGCTGGCCGCGTCGCTGTTCCACTATAAGGAGTTGGAGATTATCGACGTAAAGCGGCATATGCGCAAGATGGGCATACCCGTTAGAATACAGGGGGACATGCAATGAAGAGAATAGCGGATTTATCCGCCGTGCGGTACGACGAAAAGGGGCTGGTGCCCGCCATCGCCCAGGATGCCGCCACAAACGACGTGCTGATGCTGGCCTATATGAACGCCGACGCGCTCAAAGCCACGTTGGAAAGCGGCTGCGCTACGTATTTTTCCCGCAGCCGGCAGACGCTGTGGAAGAAGGGCGAAACGTCGGGCCACACGCAGAAGGTGCGGGAGATCTGGTACGACTGCGACGGCGACGCGCTGCTTTTAAAGGTGGAGCAGACCGGGCCGGCCTGCCATACCAACGCCTACTCGTGCTTTCATAACCCGTTGACAGCCCGCGACGGCCAAAGCGTGAGTTTTGGCCTGCTGCGTGAGGAGTATGAGCTTATCTGTGACCGCCGGGAGCACCCGGTGCAAGGGTCCTACACCAACTACCTGTTCGACAAGGGCGTCGACAAGATGTGCAAAAAGATAGGCGAAGAGGCCGCCGAGGTCATCATCGCCGCCAAGAACCCCGACGTGCAGGAATTGCAATACGAGGTGGCCGATCTGTTGTTCCACACGATGGTGGTAATGGCCCAGCGGGGCCTAAGTTGGGACGACGTTTTGACCGAAATCAAAAAGCGGAGAAAGTAGCGGTTTGGCCGGGCTTTCTCATGCAGCCGGCGGAACAGCCGGCACGGTGAGCCGCGGGAATATCCGAGCATGCTACTGAAAAAAGCGCGCAACACAGGTTTCGCGCTTTTTGCTATGGACAAATGCGCAAAACAGCACATAATAGGGACGGGAGTAAATTTCACAGGAAACGGTGGATCTGAATACTTTATGCAAACAGAACGTTTAGATTTTGTATTGGGTGCGAAAATCTATTGTTTCCCCAACACATAGCAATGCACCACGCGCGGACGCATATTTGGCCTTTCGGCCACCGGGAGGAACCTATGGTATATCGGCGCAGCCAAGAGGAAATGATGGGGCTCATACTGGGCTTTGCCCGGCGGGATGCGCGCATCCGCGCCTTGTACTTAAACGGCTTGCGGGCCGACCCTGCCGCCCGGCGGGACGATTTTCAGGATTACGACATCGTCTATGCGGTGAGCGCCACGCGGCCGTTCATCGACGATCAGAGCTGGCTGGCCGGCTTTGGCGACGTGCTCATCCAGCAGCAGCCCGACCGATCGGTGCTGTTTGACGGCTGCGACTGGGAGGAGCGCTACGGTTTTCTGGTGCTGTTTGCCGATGGGAACCGCATCGACTTTTCCCTGCAGTCGCTCTCTTACAGCCTGAAAACCTACGGGGAAGATTCCCAAACCGTACCGCTGCTGGATAAGGACGGCCTGCTGCCCGCCATCCCCGCCGCGTCGGACAGAGCGCATCACGTCAAGCCCCCCACCGCCGAAGCCTTCCGCGACTGCTGCAATGAGTTCTGGTGGGTGGCCACCTATATCGCCAAAGGGCTGTGGCGGCGGGAGGTTCTCTACGCGATGGACCATATGAACCTATATGTGCGGCCTATGCTGCTTAAAATGCTGGACTGGTACGCGGGCAGCCAAACCGGCTATACGATGAGTACCGGCAAATGCGGCAAGCACCTGCGGCGCTATCTGCCGCAGGATATGTGGCAGGCGCTGCTGCGCACCTACGCGCCGGCACGGGAGGAGGAGCTTTGGGCGGCGCTGTTTGCCATGACGGAGCTGTTCGCCGGCGTGTCGGCGCGGGTGGCGCAAAGCAGCGGGTTTAGGCTAAACACGCAGGAAGCACAGAACGTTACTTCCTACCTGCGCCGCGTGCAAAAGGACTGGCAGAATAAGCTGGCGTAAAAGGGACGCCGGCTTTGCGGTTTTTCAATGCTTGGATTTCATGCGCCTCGCAGTAAGGCAGGCAGCGCTTTTTGCGTGCGAAGACGGCGCTTCGCCGGCAAAACGTGCGCCGCTGTAGGCGACGTTAGGACGGTCAAAATTTGTGCTGACGGCTTAGCCGCGACGTAAAAAGGCTGCGCCAACAGGCTGACCTTGGGCCGCGCGGCGGCAACCTTTTGCGCATGTGCGCCACGCTTTATCGACTGCCCCTTTGGCTTTGCGCATGTTTAGGGCGATCGGTAAGAAACATCCTAACAGCCACATAAAGCAAAGGGCCGGCCTGTAAGATAGGCCGGCCTTTGCGTACGCCGACGCGCCGCATCGGCGCCAAGGCGCATTACGATGTTAAAAAAGCGGGCCGGCGCCGCCGGTTACCACTTTTTATGCACCTTTTCGGCAAAGCCGAAGAAATGCGTCAGCGGTATGACGGTGCCGTCGTCCAGCACCGCCCGGCCGTCGAAGTGGCCAAATACCTGGTGAGGGTCGCTGAGCAGCGGCCCTATGCTGGTGGCGCCGTGACGATCCAGAACCGGCGTAAACACAGCGTCGAACCGGTCGTCCGACGACGTGAAATGCCAGGGCTTTAAAAAATCATCGCCGCCATCTTCTGCGGTGGGGATGCCAAAGCTCACATGTTCCAGCTTATGGGCCTTGCCGTCATAGAAAAGCATGTTTTCAGTGGCGGCCGACGTATCGCCAAAGCCATAACCCAGGTTAAAGCCAAACTTTTTGCCGTCGATATATCCGCTTGCGGCGCTCCAGTACCACGTGCTTTCGTAGACCCACACGCCGCGGCCCCAGTCCAGCAGCGCCAGGCTGTCCTTGGGAGAAAAGGAAATGGTCTCGCCGCCGACGGTGGCTTCGCCTTGGGCGGTCATGCCGATGATCTTTTGGTTGTAGTAAAAAGCTTTGGGCTTATCGGCAAAGGGGGTGGCGATAACCATCGTGTCCTGGGGCGGATCGGTCAGGATGAAATGGGCGTCAAAGGGTTGGTTGCCGTCAAAGTTCTCCATGTGCAGCCGCAGATGCCTGTCCTTGCCCAGTGTGACAAACCGCCCGCGCACCCTGCCCCAATTGAACAGCTCTTCACCGGCGGCGGAGGTGGCGGTCATGCCCACGCTTCCCAGCGTCAGCGGACGGGTCACCGATGCGGTCCGATCCTGCGGCTGGTCAAACCGCAGCACCGACGCGCCGGCCAGCCCCATGTACGCGTTATCGGCCAGCGTCAGTGCCACGGCGTAGACGCCGTTTGTGATAAGATAGTAGTCCCATTCTTTGATACGCAGCTTGCCGGCACGAATGTCGCGCCGTACATAGTCCTTGACCAGCGACGTGGCATATCCTGCCTGGGCGAGATGCCCTTTTGCATTCAATAGACGCCCGGGTTCCAGCCTGCGTTGTTCCATAATAACACCAGCCTTTCTTCCGCTTTTCTCCATTATAACACAGTTGCAGCCCGATGAACGCGATAGGTGCGGCCAATGTGCCCCGCCGCAACGGGCGGTTCGCCGGGCAGCGGAGGCTTACGGCGCGCGCGTGCCGGATAGCGTTGCGTCCGCGCCGCCAGGAAGGGCCGGCGAACCCAAGCGCCACCGCTCGGTGCACGCCACTCATCTGCAAAGGCGCATAAGCTTGCGGTTGCGCCCGGGGCGTGGTATAACCAATTTGATCATAACTGTGCCATAGGCAAGGGAGGCGGCAAAGTGGCCAAAGAGAAATTTCTCTGCGCGATGGCGCTGCTGGACGAGCCCACGCAGCAGCAGATGGGTCAAGTACAGCAGGCGCTGCTGGCGCAGGGCATTGGTGGTAAACAGACGAAAAACCTGCCCTACCACATCACGCTGGGCACGTACGCAT
>JAQVWW010000086.1 GCA_028709505.1 Eubacteriales bacterium | reverse complement strand
TGCCCGACGGCAGCATCGTGCTGGAGCACAGCGCGCAGCAGCTGCAGCTGGTCTGCCCGATGGGCGCCGTACCGCCCCAGGCCCGGTGCGAGCATAACTGGCGGATGTTCTCGATACAGGGCCCGTTGGCCTTCGCCCAGGCCGGCATTATGAAGAGCATCAACGCGCTTTTTAGCCGCAACGCCGTCGAAGCGGTGTGCCTGCCCGGCAGCCGCAGCGATAAGGGTGACTATATTTTGGTGCGCTCTCATAAATTGGAAACAGCGATTGAACTTTTACGGCAAAACTATTACGACGTGCAAAGCTCTTCGCGCATGTGACGGCGCATATGCGCCGCGTCGAAAATACAGCCAGGAGGTATTCCCATGAAGCAAGTCAACTGCCACGACATGGCCCCGCAGTTTATCGCCCAAATGAGCCGTAAAGGCGGCGCGTTTTTAAACGTCAAAGGCGCCGACGGCCGTATCAACACGATGACCATCGGCTGGGGCTTTATCGGCCACAGCTGGAACACCGACACGATGGTGGTGATGGTGCGTGCGTCGCGCTACACAAAGGCGCTGCTGGACGAAACCGGCGTGTTCACCGTCAGCGTGCCGGTGGATCAGGATCTGAAAAAGGCGCTCGCGCTGTGCGGCACCAAGTCGGGCCGCGATATGGACAAGTTTGCCGCCGCCGGCTTAACCGCGCTGCCCGGCCGGCAGGTGGACTGCCCCATCGTCGAGCAATGCGCGCTGCAGTTCGAGTGCAGCGTCGTCATGCAGCAGGATATGCAGGGCGAACTGCTGCGCGATGGGTTTGACGCCCGCTACTATGCCGATCACGATTACCACACGCTGTATTACGGCAAAATCGTGGCTTGCTACCGGATGGATTGAGGTAACGCATGCCCTATTCGCAAGAGGCGGCCGAACAGTTTTTGCAGCTGTACAATCGGCTGGATAAATTTATGCGCATGCTGGCCCAGAGTTCGCCGTCGACACCGCACGCTGAGCTGCTGGATCGCATCCGCAAATACGAGCTCAACGGCACCATCGCTTATTCGCGCAACAACGAGTTCCTCAAGGATATGGCCCGGCTGCGCAACACCATCGTACACAACCCCAAGGAAGACGCAGAGGTCATCGCGCTGCCGCTGCAAAGCGTCGTGGAGCGATATGCGGCTCTCATCGACAAGGCTATGTCGCCGCCCAGCTGCATGCAGATAGCCATCCCCCGCGCGTCGGTACTCAGCGCCGGCTGGCATGACCGTATCGGCGACACGGCCCGGCGCATGCGCAAGGCCGAGTATTCGCACATCCCCATCCTCAAAGACGACGTGGTGCTGGGCGTCTTTAGCGAAAGCTCGCTGTACACATACTTTGCGCTGCGTGGCGAGCTGGTGCTGGATGAGTCGGCCACCATCGCCGATTTGGCCGGCGTGACGGCGCTGGATGCCCATTCGTCCGAATGTTTCCGCTTTTTGCCGGCATCGGCCGACATGGACGACCTGTTGGACTTGTTCCAGAACATCAAGCACGGCCGCAAACGGTTGGTCATGGTGTTCGTCACGCACGACGGCCGGCCTACCGGCCGGCTGGTGGGCATTTTGACGGCCTGGGATGTGCTGCGCTACACGGTGCAGCAGGACTAGACACGGGTTTGACGGAGGTCTTATGCACGTATTGGGCATATGCGGATCGCCGCGCCCCGGCGGCAACGCACAGCTGCTGCTGGACGCGGCGCTGGCGCCGCTGCGCGAAGCCGGGTGGCGGGCCACCGAATTTTTGCTGTCTGAAAAGACGGTGCTGCCCTGTACCGGCTGCGAACGGTGCATACCCGGCGGCGTCTGCGCGCTGCACGACGACATGGCGCAGCTATACGAGGCCTATGCCGCCTGTGACGCGGTGATCATCGCCGCGCCGGTATACTGGCGGACGGTGCCGGCGCAGCTAAAGGCCGTCATGGATCGCACCTTTGCCGTCCAGCGGCGCCGGCCGCTGCGGGGCAAGCTGGGCGGCGCGCTGTGCGTGGGCCGCGGCACCGGCGGCGGGCAGGCCATAACGCTCAATACCATCTACACGTTCTATCTGTCCTGCGGCATGCTGTGCGTGCCCGGCGAACTAAACGGCGTCACCGCCGTGGCCGATGCGCCCGGCGACATCGCCAACCAGCCCGACAGGCTGGAGCAAGCCGCCTGCCTGGGGCGCAATATTCTGGCATACGCGCGCTGACGGGCGCAGCGTGCGGCAAAAACAATGGTACCACACAATGCCAAGTAGCGGACGTTACAACAGCACAACGGGAGCCGATAGGGCTCCCGTTGTGTTTACCTGCGCCTTATGTACGCAAACCCGTCTATAACCGTGCCGCTTCCTCCAGCTGCGCGCGCCACGGCGCGTCGGCGGGCAAATCGCCGGCGGCCAACGCCGCCAGCAGCCGCTGGTTGCTGCGCGACGACACCAGCGGCACCGCCGGAAACGGCGAAGCGATGATGTGGTGCACCACCAGCGTGGCGATGGCGATGCCGGTCTGCCGGCTGATATCCTGCAGCACCTGAAGCACGCGCCGGTTGCGCGGCGTGTCAAAGACGGTGGCGTCTTCGCCGGTCACGCCGCCGCCCGCCGCCCGCGGGAAGTAGCCTTTGCCCTGGGAGCTAAAGGCCATGGCCGCCATGCCGGTGCGCGTATGGTAGTCGAACAGCGGCGCGTCCATGTATACCAGCGTGTCGTCGCCGGGCGCGTCGGGCGAACGCTGGGCCAGGCTCCAGCCCAGCTGGTTGACGGCAAAGCCCTGTAAGCCGTGCCGCGCCGCGTAGGCGTCGGCCTGGCGCAGCCGAGCAAGCGTCCAGTTGGACGCGCCGTAATGGCGAATCTTGCCCTGGCGCACCTTTTCCTCCAGGTGCTCGAGAATTTCATCCACCGGCCGGCGGACGTCGTCGCGATGCAGAAAGTACAAGTCGATATAGTCGGTGCCCAGGTCGCGCAGGCTGCCGTCCAGGTCGGCGTCCACCTCCTGCGGTGACAGCCGTGATGCGTGCAGATCGGTAAAGGGCGGGTGGCCGCCTTTGGTGACCAGCACCACATGCTGACGGCCGCCGCGGCTGCGCAGCCATTGGCCGATGATCTTTTCGCTGCGCGAACGCTCGCCGGGAATCCAGTCGTTGTAGCAGCGGGCGGTATCGATGAAGTTACCGCCCTGCGCCACGTAAAAATCCATCTGCGCGTGGGCGTCCTGCGATTCCATGCCGGCGCCGTAGCCGGCGGTGCCCAGGCCCACCCGCGCCACCTCCAGGCCGGTCTTCCCCAATAGCATGCGTTGCATGGCGCTACCTCCTGTTCCAAAACAGCCGCAGGTGATCCCACGGCTGTTTTGTCGTTTTCGTTATGATACCCCGGCGGGCGCGGCGCCAAACGGCGCCGGCCGAAAAATGCCGTCGCGCTTAGTGGTACTTGGGCAGCCAGTCGCCGTGGGCCTCGATGAGGTCGTCACACAGAGACACGATATCGTCCTGCGAAAGCTCGCTGGCCGTGTGCGGGTCCATCATGGCGGCCATATAGATGTCGTCCTTCTTGCGGGATACCGCCGCCTGTATCGTCAGCAGCTGCACGTTGATGTTGGTGCGGTTCATGGCGGCGCACTGCTCGGGCAGGTCGCCCACGTAGCAGGGCTGTATGCCGTTGCGATCGACAAGGCAGGGCACCTCCACGCAGGCGTTGCGGGGCAGGTTCGTGATGAGGCCGGTGTTGAGCACGTTGCCGTGCACGCGGTAGGGCTGGTCCAGCTCCATGGCCTTGATGATGTACGACGCAAACTCGTGCGTCTTTTCGTGCACGAGGGTTTTGTTGTGCACCAGCTCCTTTTGCATCTGTTCCCATTTGGCAATCTGGTTGACGCAGCGGCGCGGATACTCGTCCAGCGGGATTTTGTAGCGCTCGATAAGCTCGGGATATTTGTCCTTGATGTACCAGGCGTGGTATTCGGCGTTGTGCTCGCTGGATTCGGTGACGTAGTAGCCGAAACGGTGCATCATGTCGTGGCGCACCAGGTCCCAGTCCAGGTCGTAATCGCTGTGCGGGTTGCGCGAACGGCGCTTGATCTCCGGGTACAGGTCGTTGCCCTGCAGGTCTTCAATCTTTAGCAGCCATGCCATGTGGTTGATGCCGGCGATCTCCCAGCGGCAGTTGCCCACGTATTCGTCCATCTTGACCGATTCCAGCAGCCGCTGGGCGCAGGCCTGCACGCTGTGGCATAGGCCCACCGTCTTGATGGGCGTATAGCGCTGCAGATAGCCGGTCAGCATGGCCATCGGGTTTGTGTAGTTGATGAACAGCGCGTTGGGGCAAAGCTCCTGCATGTCGCGGGCAAAGTCCTCCAGCACCGGTATCGTGCGCAGCGTGCGGAAGATGCCGCCGATGCCCAGCGTATCGCCGATGGTCTGGCGCAGGCCGTACTTCTTGGGCACCTCAAAATCGGTGACGGTGCAGGGCTCGTACAGGCCCACCTGTATGCTGTTGACGACGTAGTGCGCGCCGGCCAGCGCCTCGCGGCGGTCCAGCGTGGCGTGCAGCTGCACGTCTTTGCGGCCCGATGTGGCGATGATGTTGGTCAGCATCTTAAACGAGTCGTCCAGCCGCTTTGGGTCGATGTCGTGCAGCCAGATGTCCAAATCGGCAAGCTCGGGCGTATAGATGCAGTCGCCCAGCACGTTTTTGGCAAACACGGTGCTGCCGGCGCCCATATAGGCAATGCGTATCATGATGTGTCCCCTTTCTCCCATTGTAGTCGTCTTAATCGTACACCGCCGCCCCGGCCAAGCCAATGTAGGAATGTTGCAACTACTGGTGTTTTTGTTGTATCATATGGGAACAAACCCACAGGAGGCCACCGATGAGCGATGCACGCCGCGTGACAGACATCATGCTGCCGCAGAAAAGTCAGGACAGTTTTGTGGCGCTGCGCCACTGCGGCCACGAGCAGTGCTCGCCGGGGCATACGTTCGGCCCGTCGTTTCGCGATCACTACCTGATTCACTTTGTGGCCGCCGGCCGCGGTACGTTTGCCAAAGCCGGCCGGCACTACGCGCTGGGCCCGGGCCAGGGCTTTTTGATAGTGCCCGGCGAGGTGACCACGTATTATGCCGATATGGAGCAGCCCTGGGAATACTATTGGTTCGGTTTTGCCGGCGACGCGGCGGCGCACATCCTGCCGCTGTGTGGCTTAAGCAACCAATCCCCGTTGTTCGGCTGTACGGACTTGCCGGCGGCGGTGCGCCGGGCCCAGCGGCTGCTGGACTGCGCCAACCTGCCGGCTCCCGGGCGGGACTGCGCGCTGCTGGCGCACATGTTCGCGTTTTTATCGCTGATGAACGCCCCTTCTCCGGCCCCGCCCGGCGCCGATCCCGGCAGCGATTCGGCGTACCGGGCGCTGCAGTATCTGCAGGATAACTTCAGCTACGCCATCACCGTTGAGGATATCGCCCGGCAGGTGGGCTTGAGCCGCTCGCAGCTGTTCCGCGTATTCAAGGCCAAATACGGCCATTCGGTCAAAGAGGCGCTGGTGGGCTATCGGCTGGACACGGCGCGGCGCATGCTGCAGGGCAGCCCGTATACGGTGACACAAATCTGCTATTCCTGCGGGTTTACCGATTTGAACCACTTTTCTAAGATGTTCCGCCGGCGCTATGGCTGCTCGCCCCGCGCCTGCCGCCGGGGGGATACCCTTCCCCCCTCTTTTGGTATATAATAAATGGGTATGGCCATTATGGAGGGTAACATGGGTTTATTGGATGCGAAAAAGGGCTTTTTGTGCGATATGGACGGCGTCATCTATCACGGCAACCAGCTGCTCGACGGCGCCGCCGATTTTGTGGGCTGGCTAAACGATACCGGGAAGCGTTTTCTGTTCCTGACCAACAGCTCCGAGCGCTCGCCGCGGGAGCTGCAGCAAAAGCTTTTGCGCATGGGCCTGGACGTATCCGAAGAGCACTTTTACACCAGCGCGCTGGCCACCGCCGAGTTTTTAAAGCGCCAGAGCCCCGGCGCCAGCGCTTACGTCATCGGCGAGCCGGGCCTGATGAACGCGCTGTACGAGGTGGGCATCACGATGAACGACGTCAACCCGGACTATGTCGTCATCGGCGAGACACGCAATTATAACTACGAAAACATCCGCCGCGCCGTCAAATTTGTGTTGGCCGGCGCCAAGCTCATCGGCACCAATCCCGACATTACCGGCCCCGGCGACAACAACGCCACGCTGCCGGCCTGCCGGGCGCTGCTCTCGCCGGTAGAACTG
>JAQVWW010000085.1 GCA_028709505.1 Eubacteriales bacterium | reverse complement strand
CTCTTTAAAAAATCCAGCACCGGCGTAATCGGCAGGCCGATATGGCGCAAATAGTCGTCGTTGGTGTTCATCTTAACGTCCAGCAGCGCCAGATCGGTCACATCCAGCAGCGCGTCGACGTCGTCGTTGAGCAGGCAACCCGATGTATCCAGCGCCGTGTGGACGCCCTGGCGCTTCAGCTCCGCAAACAGCTCGCGCACAAAAGCCGCCTGCAGCAGCGGCTCGCCGCCGGATACGGTAACGCCGCCGTGCCGGCCGAAGTAGCCGCGGTATTTGAGCACCCGCGCCAGCACGTCGTCGACGCTCATCGGCGTACCGCCTTGGGCGTCCCACGTATCCGGGTTGTGGCAATAGCTGCAGCGCAGCGGGCAGCCCTGCAAAAACACCACCGCGCGCACGCCGGGCCCGTCCACGGTGCCCAGGCTTTGGAACGAATGTACGCTGCCCTGCATAGCCTTACAGCGCCTGATGGAACGTGCGGCTGATGACCTCCCGCTGCTGCTCACGGGACAGCTTATGGAAGTTGACGGCGTAGCCCGATACGCGGATGGTCAGGTTGGGGTACTTTTCCGGGTCCTCATACGCCTCCACCAGCTGTTCGCGGTTGAGCACGTTGACGTTTAAGTGGTGGGCGCCCTGGCCAAAGTAGCCGTCCAAAATGTCCACCAGGTTGCCGGCCCGGGCGGCGTCCTCCCGGCCCCGCGCGCCGGGCACGATGGAGAACGTGTTGGAAATGCCATCGCGGCAGCAGGCGTAGGGCAGCTTGGCCACCGAGTTGAGCGACGCCAGCGCACCGGATTTTTCACGGTTGTGCATCGGGTTGGCGCCCGGCGCGAAAGGCTCGCCGGCCTTGCGCCCGTCGGGCGTGGAGCCGGTCTTTTTACCGTAGACGACGTTGGACGTGATGGTCAGCGCCGACAGCGTATGTACGGCGCCGCGGTAGGCCGGCGTCTGTTTCAGCTGAGCTGAGAAGCTCTCCAACAGCCAGCTGGCGATGCCGTCCACGCGGTCGTCGTCGTTGCCGAACTGCGGAAAATCGCCCTGCGTGTCAAAGTCTACGATATAGCCGTCTTCGTCGCGTATGGGCGCGACGCGGGCGTACCGGATGGCCGAAAACGAGTCGCTGACCACCGAAAGGCCGGCCACGCCAAAGGCCATCAGCCGCGTGACGTGCGTATCGTGCAGCGCCATCTGAATTTTCTCGTACGAATATTTATCGTGCATGTAATGGATGACGTTCATCGTGTTGACATACAGCCGGCACAGCCAGGGCAGGTAGATATTCCAGCGCTCCAGCACGGCGGCGTCGTCCAGCACGTCGCCTTCGTACACCGGCATCTGCGGCCCCATGGTAAGGCCGCTGGTGGTGTCGTACCCGCCGTTGAGGGCGATAAGCAGCAGCTTGGCCAGATTGCACCGGGCGCCAAAAAACTGCATCTGCCGGCCCACCTTCATCGCCGACACGCAGCAGGCAATGGCATAATCGTCGCCGTATTCGTCGCGCATCAAATCGTCGTTCTCGTACTGGATGGAGTCGGTATCGACGGTAATCTGCGCGCAGAACTTCTGAAAGCCTTCGGGCAGATTCTGCGACCACAGCACCGTCAGGTTGGGTTCGGGCGCCGGGCCCAGGTTGCGCAGCGTCTGCAGCATGCGAAAGGAGTTCTTGGTGACCAGCGGCCGGCCGTCCAGCGCCATGCCGCCCACACTTTCGGTGATCCACATGGGGTCGCCGCCGAACAGCTCGTTATATTCGGGCGTGCGCAGCAGCCGCGCCATGCGCAGCTTCATGACGAAGTCGTCCATCAGCTCCTGGGCGTCGCGCTCGGTGAGCGTGCCGGCGTCGATATCGCGCTGCAGGTAGATATCCAAAAACGTGCTGGTTCGCCCCAGCGACATGGCCGCGCCGTTTTGCTCCTTGATGGCGGCCAGATAACCAAAGTACAGCCACTGTATGGCCTGCCGGGCGGTGGCGGCGGGCAAGCTTATGTCAAAGCCGTACTGGCCGGCCATCTCTTTGAGTTTGCCCAAAAAGACGATTTGCTGGTATACTTCCTCGCTTAAACGGATGTTATCCACGCTCATCAGCTCTTCGCCGAGGCGCTCCTTATCGGCCTTCTTCTCTTCTATGAGCCTGTCCACGCCGTATAGCGCCACGCGGCGGTAATCGCCTATGATGCGGCCGCGGCCGTAGGCGTCGGGCAGGCCGGTGATGATGCCCGACTTGCGCGCCCGGCGCATTTCGTCGGTGTACACGCGAAACACGCCGTCGTTGTGCGTGGTGCGGTAGCGGAACTCTTCGTCAATCTTATCGTCCAGCTCGTAGCCGTAGGAGTGGGCGGCGGCGCGGGCCATGCGGATGCCGCCGAACGGGTGCACGCCGCGCTTGAGCGGGCTGTCGGTCTGCAAACCCACAATCAGCTCGCTCTCTTTATCCAGATACCCCGGCGCGTAGTGCGTCAGCGACGACACGGTGCGCGTATCCACGTCCAGCACGCCGCCGGCTTCACGCTCGCGGCGCTGTAGGTCGTTTAGCTTATCCATCAGCTCCTGCGTGCGCGGCGTAGCACCGTATAAAAAGTCGTCCCCGCCGGTATAGGGCGTATAGTTGGCCAGAATAAAGTCTCTTACGTCTATGGCCTGCTGCCATTTGCCCGGGCGAAAGCCCTTCCACTGTTCCAACATGGCAAACTCTCCTCCAGAATATAGAAAATGGGCAATCTTGTGGTATGCAAGACTGCCCAGACGGTCGGCTTTTCATGGCCTTCGCTCCCCTATGGTAACCCATATGATCCGTCAGTCGCGAAGGTGCGTTGGTATTTGTTTTTTTGCATTATACGCTTTTTCGGAACGTTTGTCAACTAGAATAAACGCTCTATTTTGTGCATAACTATTCTACATCTACTACATGCGGTAGAAAATGATATTTTGCTGCGATATGCATTGTTACCAGTTTTATAAATATAAAACCGCCCGTCGTAGCGGGCGGCATCGCGTCAATACAGTATTTTTCGGTGCGCGTCGGCCAGGTGCAGCAGCCGCCGGGCAGTGTCCTCATCGGGCGCGTAGATGTTGTACATGACGCCCTCGGGCTTGAGGTTCTCCAGCAGCACCGGCAGATCCTCGGGCGTGGCGTTGACCTGGATCATCTTGCCGGCGTTTTGTATTTTACGCAGCACATCCAGCCAATGGGCGGCGGTGGGCTGGCCGTCGCCGTATACCCATTGAATGCCTTTGAGCTTGGGCAGCTCAAGCAGCCTGTCCAGGTGTTTCAGCGCGCCGGGTCCGTCCAGGTGGAACATGCTGGCATCCAAAAAGTCCAGTTCGGCGTTGAGCTCTTCGAGAATCATATCCTCGAACATGGCCGGCGAAATCATGCAGCAAAAGTCGCAGCTGGTGACGTACCAGCGCCCCGGGTGCCAGATGCCCATCCAGGTGGTGCTACCCTGCTGGTAGGTGGTGCTCAGCGCGAACAGGTCGTCAAACATCCGCTGAAAGCCCGGCAATAGGTCCATTGCCGCGCGCGCAATGAAATCGGGATAGTCCACCGTATCCATGCACAGCTGCTGCGGCCCGCGCAGCGCCACCAGCGCATCGGCGCCGGGGTGGATGTCGGTAACGCCGACCAAATACTTATCCCGGGCGTCCTGCACCGCCGCCCGCGTCATCTCCAGCATCTTCTGGTAGTAAAAGCCTTGCGTATCCAGCGCTGGCGGCGTGTAGTTCTGCACGTCTTCGTCCCGCCATACGTGTGCCGACCAGCTGGTCGTCTCGCCATACGTCAGCGGCGCGCCGTAGCAGGCGGCAAAAAAGTCGGGGCCCAGGTTCGGGAAATACATCGCATACGCTTCGCCGGCGAAATATGTATTTTGCATATCGGCGTTGGCCTAGTCCAGCTGATATTGCGTATCCAGCCAGCGCTGCTCCAGCGTGGCGTGGTGTGAGGCCGGCAGAGGCACGCGCTTATCCCTGGGCGCCCGGATGTTCAAGATGGGCCGGTCGTGGTTCTCCCGCGCCCAATAGGCCAGATAACGTTGGGAAATGTGTTCCCAATTTTCGCAGTATCGCATGGCAACCCCCACCCCATATAAAATCGTACGCCGCTACGGAGATAGCAGCTGCTGGATGCAGCGGCGGCGCATCTTCTGCCCGATAAAGTTCAGCATGGTCGGCTGCGCGCCGCAGGGCGCGACGAGCCGGTCGGTCAGCGTATAGTTGACGGCCAGGCTGCCCTGGGCCGCCGGCACAAAGCCCTTAACGCGCAGCACGTCGCCGCAGGCGCCGCCGTCCATGACGGCGTCTAAGACGCCGCGCAGTTCTTGCTGCGTATACACGCCTTGGGGATAGAACGTGGCGCTTTGAAAGAGCGTGCTGTGGTCGCCCATCATACGGATATGATCGCGCTTGACCGGGCCGGTCCGGCGCAGCGTCTCCATGTCGTTATCGTCCAGCTCCAGCAGCGGCACCGGGTAGAGGAGCGCGTCCATGTCGGCCCGCACTTCTATCGTACCCAGCACATCGCTTAACAGCCGGGCGGCTTCGGCCAGATCGCAGGCCGGCTCTAAGTCGGTCTTGCTCCATATGACGCGGCCCGCCTGCGAAAGCTCGCCGGCCAGTATCATGCGCTCGTCGGCGTTTAGCCGGGGCAGCGTGTGCGGGTCAACCACCGCCACGCACATGCCCATCCGGCAGCGCTGCGCCACATCGGGGCTGTCGGTCACATCGAAAAAGTCGTCCATATTAAAGATGCCCGAAGGCTCGACCACCACGTAATCGCAGCGGTCGGCGGCCTCCAGGATGGCATCGTGAAAGTTGACTTTCATGGCGCAGCAAATGCAGCCGCCGGCCAGCTCGGTCACGTCGGAAAACTCCTCTTTGAGCAGCGCCGTATCCACCCCCGCCTCGCCAAACTCGTTTTCGATGACGGCGAAACGCTGCCCCTGCCGGCGCAGGTAATCGCAATAGCGGCGGATAAAGGTGGTCTTGCCGGCGCCCAAAAAGCCGGTGACCAGATCAATCTGCGTCATTTTTTATAAACTCCGTGGGTCTTGGCGATGTCAATCATCCGCTGCGCCCGGTCAAAGCTGGCGTTGGCGGGATATTCGCAGCCGGTGGCCAGCATAAAGCCGCCGCCCTTGGCCATGGCGTCAATCTGATCGTAGCACTGTTTGTCCCATTGCTCGTCGGTGCCGATGACGGCCGAAGCCGGCGTCACGCAGCCGATGAGCGCCACCTTATCGCCGTATTTGGCCTTGGCTTGGGCGAAGTCGGCGCAGTCGTCGGGCGGGTACAAAAACGAGATGGCCACCGGGTCGATGGCTTCAATCTGCGCGTCAAAGTAGATGCGCTGCCCGCAGTTGTGCACCATGTTCATGACGCCCTTTTCGCGGGCCACCGCGGCCAGCTCCTTGACCAGCACGCCCTCGGTCTCGGCCCACATCTTTTTAGACATGATGGAGCCCGACGCAAACAGCGTATCGTACATGATGGCGTCCACGCCGGTATCGCACAGCGCCGCCACGTAGTCCTTGAGCGTCTCATTGATCTGCCGGGCGGCTTCCTTAACGGCGTCGGGGTCGTCGTAGATGTCCATATACATCTCCTGCTGGCGGCGCAGCATCGACAGCACGCCCAGCGGCCCGAAGACAAACGCCACGATAGGCTTTTTGCCCTTGAGCTCGGCCACCAGCTTTTTGCACACGTCGATGTGCATCATCATGCGCTTAGATTGGCGGTAATCGACCTTTTGCACCTTGGCATATTCGTCGATGCTCTTGACGAAGCAATCCGAATAGTCCGGGTGGGCGGCTTCGTTTTCGGGGTAGATAATCTTCTGCCCCCAGGCGTCGCACTCCACCGAAAGGTCGATCAGCGTGACGACACAGTCGATATCAAAATCGACGGTGGTCTGAATAAAGGCTTTGGCGCAGACATCGGCGTCGGTGGACCACTGGCGATAGTTGGCGCCTATCAGCTTGCGGCTGATGCCCGATAAGATGGGATACACCGGCACGCGGTCGGCCTCCTGATGGTTGAGCATCGCGGCGACACGTTGCATTGAATTCATAACGGTTCCTCCTGTTGGCTGGGGTAAACGATACTTGGGTATCTTACAAATTCAATATAGCAGAATCGCCGCGGCTTAGCTTGTAAATTACTGTGATACAATTGCACTATGTTGCGTTATGTGCCGGCATGGCGGCGGGTAATAAAACCAATTTGCTAAAATTGTTATTTTTTTGCCATTGTTTTGGCGGTTGACACTTATGTACCGCTAAAATCAAATATT
>JAQVWW010000084.1 GCA_028709505.1 Eubacteriales bacterium | reverse complement strand
CGCAACAAAAGCCGCTGCGTTTGGAGCGGCTGTGTGCCCTTGTGTACGATCATGCTGTCCTCCCTTATGCACCGTGGGAAAGGCGGCCGCTACTGCAGGAGCCGGCAGGTAATCCTCTTACAGACGGCTGCGGGCGGTGCCGGCGGTGGCCTCATGGGCCGCGGCTACCAACTGCGTGACATCCGGCGGCGGCGCCGCCGGGCCTTTGCGGATGTGCGCCAGAAACTCTATATTGCCTTTGGGGCCGGTGATGGGTGAAAAATCCAGATGCAGCAGCGTAAAGCCGTGTTCGGCAAACCACCGCACCATATCAACCAGCACCGCCTCATGATCGGCGCTATGGCGCACGACACCTTTGCGCAGCCGCGAAGCCGGCGCTTCAAACTGCGGCTTTATCAGCGTCACTGCGGCGCAACCCGGAGCCAGACACGTGAACACAGCCTCCAGCACCAGCTTAATGGAGATGAACGACACGTCCATCACTGCCATCTGGGCCGGTGCATCCAACATATCCGGCGTTAAATGGCGGGCGTTGGTCTTTTCCATCACCACTACCCTATCGTCGTTGCGCAGCTTCCAGTGCAGCTGGCCGTACCCTACGTCGATGGCGTACACCTTTTTTGCGCCGTTTTGCAGCAGGCAGTCGGTAAACCCGCCGGTGGAAGCGCCTACGTCCAGCACCGTCAACCCCTGCACCGCTATGCCAAACGCATGTAGCGCTTTTTCCAGCTTCAAGCCGCCACGGCTGACGTAGGGCGGTTCCTTCTCCAGTTCCACCTGTGCGTCGTCGGCTACCTTCTGCGAGGGTTTCAGCGCCTTTTGACCGTTGACCAGCACCGCGCCGGCCATGATAAGCCGCTGGGCAAGCTCGCGGCTTTCACAGATGGCCTGCTCGGCCATAAACACATCCAGCCGCTTCATGAGAGGTCCTCGTTGAGTATGCGCGCGGCGATCTGCGCGCCGGTTAAATTCTGCTGCTTCAATAACTGCGATACCTTCCCGTGCGGCACAAAGCAATCTTCAATACCGTAACAGCGCAGTTTATGGGCAAGCTCAGGCGGGCAGTAGCGCTTGAGCAGCATGCCAAAGCCGCCGATGATGACGTTATCCTCCACGCTGATTACAAGATCGTAGTCGGCCAGCAGCCGGTTTAGTTGATTCGTATCGACAGGCATTATGATGGGGCAATGCCAGACATCGGCGCTCACGTCTTGGGCGGCCAGCGCCTCACGGGCGCTGTAGCACTGGCCCAGCATGCAGCCGCCGTAGCTTAACAGCGCTACTTTGCCGCCGCGGGTATGGCAGTACCACCCGGTGCCGGCATTGGGTTCGGCCGGCGGCTGCGGCGCCGCGCCTTTGGGCAGCAGGATGGCCACCGGGCCGTCGGCAGACAGCGCGTCCTCCAGCAGCCGATGGATTTCGCCGGCGTCGGACGGCGACACAATGCGCATGCCCGGCATATGCGTCAGGTAGGAAAGGCTAAAGGTGCCTTGATGGGTTTCGCCGTCCTGGCCGGTCAGCCCCGAATTGCAGACAAAGAACACCACCGGCAGGTGCGCGATGCACACATCGTGCAGGATCTCGTCGTAGGCCCGCTGCAAAAAAGTGGAATAGATAGCCACAACCGGCCGGTAACCCCGCTGGGCCATACCTGCCGCCATTGTGACGGCATGCTCCTCTGCGATGCCGACGTCAAAAAAACGCTGTGGGTGCCGATCGTAAAACGGCATAAGCCCACAGGTTTGGGGCATAGCCGCGGCGATGGCCACCAACCGCTCATCGCGGGTGGCCATCTCGGCCAGCGCCGTGCCGAGGATGCCGGTATAGGTAAAGCCGTTGCCCGCCGTGCCTTTGGGGTTGACGCCGTGGTACTTCTCGGGGTCCGCCTCGGCCTGGGCGTCGCCTTTGCCCTTTTGCGTGCGCACGTGGATGAGCACCGGCGTATCAAACTTTTTGGCCGTCTCCAGCGCCTGGGTCAGATGCTCGATGTTATGCCCGTCAAAAGGCCCAACATATTTGATGCCGATTTCCTCAAACCAGGTGCCGTGCAGCAGCAGATATTTAAAACTATTCTTTGTGGACTCGGCAATTTTGCGCAGCAGGCTATCCCGCCGCAGCACCAGCTTGATGCGGCGCTTTGCATTCTGATAGCTCTTACGGGCCCGAATCTGAAACAGATATTCGGCCAGCGCGCCCACATTGCGCTGGATGGACATTTCGTTGTCGTTGAGCACGATGATAAGGCGCGTATTGCTGCGGCCTACGTCGTTGAGCGCTTCCAGCGAAAGCCCGCCGGTCAGCGCGCCGTCGCCGATGACGGCGACAATGTTGTCTGTTTCGCCCTTTAAATCACGCACGCGAGCCATACCCAGCGCCGCCGAAATGGACGTGCTGCTATGCCCTACCAAAAAGGTGTCGTGCGGGTTTTCCGCCGGCTTGGGAAAGCCGCTTAAGCCCTGGTACGTGCGCAGCGTGGGGAAAGCTTCTCGCCGGCCGGTGATGATCATGTGCGTATAGGCCTGATGACCCACGTCCCAAACGATCTTATCCCGGGGCGACTCAAACACGCGGTGCAGCGCCAGCGTCAGCTCCACCGTGCCCAGATTGGACGACAGATGCCCGCCGTTTTTCTCCACCGTATCCTTAATATATTCCCGCAGTTCCCGCGCCAGTTGCGGCAATTGCGCCGGCGACAGTTTTTTCACATCGGCGGGGCTGTTTATATGCTGTAGAATCGACATTTATTTCCCTGTTCCGCTTCGAATGCCCAGAGATTCCATGGCTTTTCCCATGGCCTGGACAATCGGAATGCAATTTTTAATGGCGTAGCGTTTACCCATCGCCTTACCACCTACGGTGGCGGCGGCAATCAGTGCGCTTAAGATGGTGCTCACCCACACTTCGGGGTTATCAAAGCCGTGAAAGCGGACGACCAACACGCCCACGATGGCCGCGCCGGTGCCGCCGGATACAATGCCGCAAATGTCGCCGATGACGTCGTTGCAGAAGTTGGACACGCGTTCGGCGTTGCGCACCAGCCAGATGGCCGATTTGGCGCCGGGTAACTTTTTGGATGCCCGGGCCAGGAACGGCCCTTCCCGCGCCGACGTGACGGCCACACCCAAAATGTCGGTAGCCACGCCGATGGCGATGATGACGACCAAAATGAAAAAGGCCCAGGCCATATTCAGCCGCTCCAACAACACGTTGGAACACACGGTAAGACCGATGGCAATAAAGAAGGTATAGACGGTAATCTGTGCCGCCCAGGAAATTTTCCGTCTGGAGCGTTTGGGTTTGGGGTTGTCGTTTTGCGCTGACAAGCCGAGGCTCCTCCTTGCATCGATAGACGAAATGGCAGACAAAACGGCGGTAAAAACCGCCGCGTTTTGTTTAAAAAGGTGGTAGCATACCGAGTAAACTTTGCGGCTTAAGGTCCGGCCGGATTTCCCCAGCCCGTCACTTCACGTCGCCGTACGAAGCGGTTCCCCTTTCAGACAGGCGCCGCAGCGTTTCCGCCTGCGGTACCGGATTACCACTGAGTCCACACCATAATCCCCGGCATGCCGTTACAACATAGTCTAGGAGCTTTCCTCGACAGCCCATACAATTCCTATCCTCTTTTGCAGATCCGGTTTCATAAGGCAATAAGCGCAGGCCCTATGGGCCCATATGGCCCCGCCGCTGTTCCTTACCCCACCGGTTCCGCTCAAGGCAGGCTACACTGCACACAGCTTTGGATTCACCGCATTGCAGGTTGCACCCTGTTCAGTCACGGTTTTCTATATTGTCCGCCACCCAAACAGGTCTCCGCGGGAAACGGGTCAACGCCCGCATGCCTTTACGGATCGCCCTTCTCCCTTACTTCCAGCATCAACCCCCGACTGGGCGTCGGCAGCCGACACAAGAAACTTCATCGATATGCCCTTTAACGGATTTTTAGCCCCGTCTTCAGAATTGATGCAGCTGACTAGAATACTACACCACCGATACTATTATATCATAAAAAATACAGCCGGCAAAAGCCATTTTTGTCCGCTTTTGTCGGAATTTTATCAATTTTTATGCTTTTACCGGCTCATCATACGATACGCCCTTGGTATCTACCGTTATCTTTTCGATAACCGGCGCTGTGACGGGTCGATCGTTATGAGCGCGGCCCAGCGTCTTTGTTTTGCCCAGCTTCAGGCAAACACGCAGGCTTTCGTCGTCTACCGTCTTGCCGAAGGCGGCGTACTGGCCGTCCAGATGCGGCGCAGCCGCCACCATCAGGAAAAATTGGCTGCCCGCCGAGTTGGGCGCCATCGAGCGGGCCATCGATAGGACGCCGGCCTCGTGCACAATATCGTTTTCGTGATAGCCGTTGGCGGCAAACTCGCCCTTGATGGAGTAGCCCGGGCCGCCCATGCCGGTGCCGTCGGGATCGCCGCCCTGCAGCATAAAGCCGTCGATGATACGGTGAAAGATGAGGCCGTCGTAAAAGCCTTTTCCGGCCAGCGATAGAAAATTACGTACGGTATTGGGAGCCTTATCGGGATACAGCTCGACGGTAATCTTCTGTCCATCCTGCATTTCAATGCATACGGTGGGGTTTGGGTTGTTCATGGTCGTCCTCCGTCATAAAATAAACTTTTCCGGCCGCGCCGGATGAAAATTAGGCGCAATTTTATGGCTGCAAGCCCCGCGCCCGTGCCAGCTCGTCCCATTCTTCGCGGGTCATGTGTTTGTGCATCTTCGGGTGGGCATCGGTCTTTTTGCCTACGCAGATATCGCAAACAAACCCGCACCGCGAGCAACGGCAGGTGCTGTTGAGCCCTCTTTCGGCCTTCCCCAGCAGCGTGCCGCACTGTGGGCAACCGCATTGCATCAGTCCACCCCCTTTTGCCTACGCAACTCTTCCAGTGCCTTTAGGATGTCCGGCGAGACGCGCTCGGCAATGCTGGCGGCGTTGCGCTGGCGTTTATTTTTGCGGGCCTTCAGCTCCAGGCTGATATCCTCCAACAGCTCCCGTGGCGAGACGCGCACGCCGCCCCGTCCCAGCACGATGCTCTGCTCCAGCCGATCGGCGGTGACCACATACAACTCGCAGTTCATGCCGTCCAGTTCGTCGGCCACGCGCTCGATGTAATGGTCGGCGGTCTCGCCCGAGCCGGTATATACGACGTCCATGCCCTTTAGGTGCTCAACCGACGCGCGCTGCTTGTGCCCGTGGTGGGCATCGAACACGACGATGGCAAAATAGCCGGCGCCGGCAGCGTAATCGTGCACGCTGCGCAGGAGCTGATCTCGTGCCGCCGCCAGACCGGCCAGCTTCATATATTCGCGTAGATTGGGCCAGGCGTGGATGACGTTATAGCCGTCCACCACCAATATTTTCTGCATCAATGCAGTCTTTGCCGCACGGCTTCATACAGCAAAGCTCCGGCGGCAACCGACGCGTTCAGCGAACCGATTTTACCCTGCATGGGCAGGCGTACGATAAAATCGCAGGCCTCTTTTACCAGGCGGCGGATGCCTTGTCCTTCGCTACCGATGACCAGCGCCAGCGGACGCTTTAAGTCGGCCTCGTAGGCCAGAGAGCCGTCCATATCGGCGCCCACCACCCAAATGCCGCTTTGTTTGAGGGTATCGATGGCGCGGACCAGGTTGGTGACGCGGCAGACCGGCAGATGCTCGACGGCGCCGGCCGAAGCACGCTCGACAGCGCCGGTAAGCCCGGCGCTACGGTGCTCGGGGATGACGACAAACTGCGCGCCGACGCACTCGGCCGTGCGGATGATGGCGCCTAAATTATGCGGGTCGGAAATCTCGTCCAGCAGCAGCAAAAAGGGCGTATCGCCGCTTTGGAGCACACGAGCAAGCTCGGTGTCAAAGTCGGCATATGCCCGGGCGGCGGCCACGGCGATGACGCCCTGATGGCGGCCGGTCATCGACAGCTGATCCAGTTTTTCCCGCGGCGCCCATTCCAGCTTAATGCGGCTGCGGCGGGCCAGCGCCGTAATGCGCGCCACATCCTGCTGGTTAATGGTTTTGGATAGAAGTATTTTTTCAATGGGTCGCTCGCTTTTAAGCGCTTCCCATACCGGGTTGCGGCCTTCAATCAATTCGCTCTGTTCCATATCCTCTTCCTGCTTCTCGTGCTATTGCCGCAACAACTGATAGGCGGCATCCATCAGCTCGTCCATGCGAGGCTGCCGGCAATGTTCATCCAACCAACCCAGCAGCGTCTCCATGCCGGTGGCGGCGTGGTACTGCTGCGGGCTGGCGTTTTTGGGCACCACGCCGTATTTGGCGTTGCGGCCGCGCTTAAAGATATACAGCTCCTCTTCGGTCAGTTGCTGC
>JAQVWW010000083.1 GCA_028709505.1 Eubacteriales bacterium | reverse complement strand
CGAAGATGTGGGCGAGCATCTGCCCGCCGGCATGAAGAACATCATCGCCGGCAAGAAGCTGAAGTTCTATGTCATCGACGCCGTCAAAATTGCTTCGGAGCTTGGCCTGGGCAGCCGCATCAACATGATTATGATGGCCGCTTTCTTTAAGCTGGCCAACGTCATCGATTATGCCGATGCCGAGCGCTATATGAAGGAAGCCGTCCAGAAATCCTACGGCAAAAAGGGCGAAAAGGTCGTTGCCATGAACAACGCCGCCATCGACAATGCCATCTCGAACCTAAAGGAAGTCCAGTATCCCGAATGCTGGGCCACCACCACCGAGGGCGTGCCGATGAACCACGTCAAGGGCGACGCGTACACCAACGACGTCATCTCGCCCATCCTGCACCAGGAAGGCAACAAGCTGCCGGTATCGAAGTTTGACCCCGCCGGCCGCGTGCCCACCGGCACCGCCAAGTACGAGAAACGCGGCATCGCCGTAAAGGTGCCCCACTGGATCATCGAAAACTGTATCCAGTGCAACCAATGCTCGCTGGTTTGCCCCCACGCCGTCATTCGCCCGGCGCTCATCGCCGCCGGCGAAGAGACGCCCGCCGGCTTCGAGACGAAGCCCGCCATCGGCAAGGCTTTCTCGGGCTACCAGTACCGCATACAGGTTTCTCCGCTGGATTGCACCGGCTGCGGCAACTGCGCCGATGTCTGCCCCGCCAAGAACAAAGCGCTGGTGATGGAACCGCTGGAGAGCCAGCTGGACGAGCAGCCCAAGTTTGACTTTGTGGCTACCCGCAAGCAGCCCGACGTGGCGCTGAACACCACCACCGTTAAGGACAGCCAGTTCCTGCAGCCGCTGTTCGAGTTCTCGGGCGCCTGCGCCGGCTGCGGCGAGACGCCTTACGTCAAGCTCATTACGCAGCTCTTTGGCGACCGTATGGTCATTGCCAACGCCACCGGATGCTCGTCCATCTATGGCGGGTCGGCGCCCACGGTGCCCTACACGGTAAACAGCAAGGGCCACGGCCCCGCCTGGGCCAACTCGCTGTTTGAAGACAACGCCGAGTTCGGCTTTGGCATGTGCCTGTCCATCAATCAGCGCCGTAACTATGTAGCGTCGGCGCTGGAAAAACTGGTCGAGTCTGAAAAATCCTCCGAAGCCCTCAAAGCCGCCTGCAACGACTGGCTGGCCAACAAGGATTCGGCCGAAGGCTCCAAGAAGGCTTCCCAGGCGCTGCGCGCCGCGGTGGCCGACATCCCCGAAGGCGCTTGCGAACTGGTGGACGCCGTCAAGCAGAACGACGACATGCTGGTCAAGAAGTCCATCTGGATACTGGGCGGCGACGGCTGGGCCTATGATATTGGCTACGGCGGCCTGGACCACGTGCTGGCCATGGGCGAAGACGTCAACATCCTGGTGATGGACACCGAAGTGTACTCCAACACCGGCGGCCAGTCCTCCAAGGCTACCCCCACCGGCTCGGTGGCCAAGTTCGCCGCCGCCGGCAAGCGTACCCGCAAGAAGGACCTGGGTATGATGGCCATGTCTTACGGCTATGTGTACGTAGCGTCGGTAGCCATGGGCGCCAACCAGAGCCAGCTGCTCAAGGCCGTCAACGAGGCCGAAAGCTACAATGGCCCGTCGCTGATCATCGCCTACTCGCCCTGCATCAACCACGGCATCAACATGGGCAAGAGCCAGGCCGAGGCCAAGAAAGCGGTGGAGACCGGCTACTGGCCGCTGTATCGCTTCAACCCCACGCTGGCCGACGAGGGTAAGAACCCCTTCGTGCTGGATAGCAAGGCGCCCACCGGCAACTACGGCGATTTCCTGGCCGGCGAGACCCGCTACAAGACGCTGACACAGGAGTTCCCCGAAACCGCCGAGCACCTCTTTGCCAAGGCCGAAGCCGAAGCCAAGAAGCGCCTGGAAACCTACCAAAAGCTGGCTGAAGAGACCATCCTGTAAGGTTCCGCCGCGAACTATCAAATCAAAAAGAGGCAAGCATCCTGCTTGCCTCTTTTTTATGATACAATAGCCGGCTGTTGTGCGCGGCTGCCCTGCGGCAGAAAATCTTTGCGGCGACAGCTGCCCCAATGGCACAAAGAGCGCTGTCCTCATCGGGAGCAAAGAGCGTCTTGCCGGTTGCGAAATCGTTTACATAAAGTCAATCTCGCCAAAACCGCTTGCCAAGCATCTTTCTGCCGCGTGCAGCGCCGGCAGCAATATGCGCGGCTAAACCGAATGACCGGCACCATCTTCCTATGGCCGGCCAGCCACCGGGTGTTTTCAGCGCATGCGAAGCCGCCCAACGGGCCGGAAAAAGGCTTCACCGGGGGGAAAGCACGTCACTTGGGCTGGTATGCGTCTTTCCATCGCAAAACCGCCGGCAGAGCGTCAGCCCTGCCCCAGCAATTTGGCAAACTCCTCTCCCGCCGCGTGCAGCGCCGGCAGCAGATACGCGCGGTTAAACCGAGTGACCGGCAGCCGCTCCACCGGCACCATCTTCATGTGGCCGGCCAGCGTCACCTCCATGTGCTGCAGGCAGGCGACGGCGCCGTTGCCCGAACCGCCGGCGCAGGCCACCAGCAGGCAGCGCTTGCCCTGCAGATGGTGGTTATGCGCCGCTTCACACCGCCGTAGCCTATCCAAAAATGTCTTCAGGTTCTCGGCCATGTCGTGCCAATACACCGGCGTAACCCACACGATGCCGTCGGCGGCGATAAGCCTGTCGTAGATGGCGGCAAAATCGTCTTCGATGACGCAGCTGCCGTCGGAGCGGCAGGTACCCCAGCCGTTTCCACAGGCACGGCAGCTGTGTATGCGGTGTTGGTTCAAAGGAATCTCGCTGGCTTCTCCGCCGCCCGCCGCAATCCCGTCCATCACGCGGTTCTTTGCCGCGGCAGTCAATCCGTCTTGGTTGGGGCTGGCCCAAATCACCAATATCGACATATGGTATCCCTCCGCATTTCTATTTATCCGGCCTGTGGGCCAGCAAAGTGCCTGCGTAAAAGCAAAAGGCGCCTTGCCGGCCCGCCCGCCGATCCGGCGATGGCTGACGCCGCAGCCAGTATTATGTCCGGCACAAATGACTGCAAAGACGCCCCGTGGCCCATTCTTAGGCTTGCTGCTGCCGCGTGAACAGCGTGCTGTCCAGCAGGCCGCCTTGCTCCATGATGATGCGCTGCAGCTGCGCAGCCGCCGGGCGCTGCCCACTATGCGCCTGCAGCGCCGCGGCAATGCCCGCCGCCTCGCCGGTAATGGCGCAGGTGGGGATAACCCGGGTCAGATCCCAGCCGCTTTTCTCGGCACTGACGCACCGTCCGGCGGCGTAGAGATTGTGGTTCTGCATGCCCGTAATACAGCGGTAGGGAATGCTGTAGCGCTTGCCCGCCTGCTTCCAGCTGCCAATCATGCCGATGGCGTCGGTAAACCACACGCGTTCATGGGCATCGTCGCTAAACTCAAACGTGCCGGCCAGCCTTCTGGTCATGCGCAGCCCGTGGTAGGCGGGTATCAGCAGCGGGTAAGCGGCGGTGTTGCCGGCGGCGTGCATGCTTTGCATATGGGAGAGAATCATCCTGCGCATAGCAAACATATGCTCAGCGATATCCTCCAGTTTGGTACCTGAGTAAAGCCGGCTGCCCGCGGGAATCTCGCCGTAGATGGGATCGGTCTGCCCATGCAGTGCCAATTTCTGACCATCATAGCTGAAATACCAGCCGGTGCGGCGATTGCCATCGTCGTCCACCGTCTGCTCGCCGGCAAAATAGCACAGATCCGCATCGCCGGTGGCGTCAATAAACGCCTTGGCCGCAATGGCTTGCTGCCCCATTTTGGTATCGATAAGCACTTGCTCTACGCCTTGTTGGCCGCGTTTGACGGCGCCCAGCCGCGCATCATAAAAGATGGTGACGCCCTGGGAGAGCAGCAACTCCTCGGCGGCAATCATAAAAGGACCCGCCTGGTACTGCACCTGGTAACGCTGTTTCGCCCGCTCGTCGCGGCAGGCGGTGGGATTTTGCCAGGCGGCAGGGATTTCCCCCGGCCCGTATTTGAGCGAGAGCTTGAGCAGCTCCTCACAGATGCCGCCGGACATCTGCACGCCTTCCCCATCGCACAGCGGCAGGTAAATGACGATCAGGCCCAGCGTAGCCAGCCCGCCCAACGCATATTCTTTCTCCAGCAGGCAGGTTTTTGCCCCCTGCCGCGCCGCCGCCAGCGCGGCGGCAATGCCTGCCACGCCGCCGCCGCAAACTACCACATCATACGTCCGCATATGCCATTTGCTCCTTTTCCTATAAAAAGTGGGCAAGGCGAACCTTGCCCGTAACCCGCTAGAAGGCCTGCAATTGCATTTTCCCTATCCCAACCGGCGCCGTGCACGGCGGTTTGCCAGCAAACCAACCCCGGTGCGTTGCCGACCGGTAACCATTGCCCACCCTCCTGCCAAACGCGTAAAGGCGAGAGCTGTCAAAATCCTTTTGGGCAGATGTCGCCCGGCCTATCATTTGCCTTTACCAGCCTTGGGATTTGAGATATTCGCGGCTCATCGCAATGGCCTCCACCGGCGTGCGGCCCACTGAGAAGTCCTGTTCCACCACAACCCATTTGGCCCCGGCCTTTACCGAAGCGTCCAGAATGGACGGCATATCCTGCATGCCGTCGCCCACCGGACGGAACTCAAAGACGCCCTGCTTTTTCTTTTCCTCCAGCGCATCGTCGTCCAGACCAATCAGTTCATACATCTTGGCGGGTTTGCCCTCTTTGTAGAAATCCTTCAGGTGCACCACCGGCGCGCGGCCGGCGTATTTGAGCACATACGCGGCGGGATCCTCGCCGGCCACATTGACCCAGCAGGTGTCGATTTCGGTCTGCAGCAGATCCGGCGATACGTTGGCATACAGATAGTCCAGCGCATAGGAGCCGTCTTCCATCTTAACGAACTCAAAATCATGGTTGTGATACAGCAGCGTAATGCCCTTTTCTTTGCAGACGGCGCCAATCTTTTTGATGTTCTCGACCACTTCCGGGAAGGCCGGCGTGCCCGGGCGCATCTCTTCCACCAGATAAGGCACCGCAATGTAGGTGCAGCCGATGGTCACATATTGATCGATGGTACCTTCCATATCGGCGATGAGATCTTGATACGGCACGTGGGCTGAAACGGCCTCCAAGCCGACTTCCCTTAGGATGTTACGAATCTCAGCGGGCTGTATGCCGTACAGGCCGGCCAGCTCCACGCCGTCATAGCCAATATCCTTGATTTTACGCATGGTTCCGGCAAAATCCTTCTCGGCTTCTTCGCGAACCGAATATACCTGTACTGCCACCGGCAATCCCTTCATAAAAAACCCTCCCTGTATTGTTAGTTGATATCTGTATGATATCACGTTGCCCGCGGGCAATCAATATTGGCGCGTCCATCTATCAAACCAGGCATGAGGCTTTACGGCGTTGCCCAAGGCCTATATAATCATTGTATATTTTACGGTTTCTATAAGGATATCGAATATGAACATCAGTTATGATTGGTATAAAATTTTCTATTATGTCGTCCGCTCCGGCAATATTACCGGCGCGGCCCAGCAGCTGTATGTCTCGCAGCCGGCGGTCAGCCAAAGCATCCGCCAACTGGAAAACGCACTGGGCTGCCGGCTGTTTTTGCGCATCCCCAAAGGGGTGGTGCTTACTGCCGAGGGAGAGACGCTCTATCGGCACATCGCCCGGGCCATGGAGCAAATTGAGCTGGGTGAAAAGCATTTGCAGGCCCAGCTATGGCTGGAAAGCGGCGAAATCCGCATAGGCGCCAGTGACATGACGCTGGAATACTATCTGCTGAAAAATTTAGAAGAATTTCATCTGCGATATCCCAAGGTGAAAATCAGCATTACCAACGGCCCCACGCCCGAGGCGCTGCGTATTCTCGAAGCCGACCGCATCGACTTTGGCGTGGTCAGCCAGCCGCTGAGCGACGGGCACGGCCTGAAGGTGACGCCGGTACGTCCCATTGAGGACATCTTCATCTGTGGCAAGCAGTGGGCGCAGAAGCTTTCTTTGCCGCTGAGCGCGGCGCAGCTGGAAACGCTTCCTCTTATTCTGCTGGAGGGCGGCACCAGCACGCGCGCCTATGTGGACGCGCACTTCAGGGCTTTGGGCATCGCCCTTGTGCCGGAATTTAAGCTGGCTACCAGCAGCCTGATCGTCCAGTTTGTGCAGCGTAATTTGGGCATCGGCTGCGTCGTGCGCGATTTTGCACGGGACGCGCTCTCCCGGGGCGCTGTGCAAGAGGTTCCTTTACAGCAACCGCTGCCCGGGCGGCAAATTTGCGTGGCACAAAAGCCCGAGCCGCCG
>JAQVWW010000082.1 GCA_028709505.1 Eubacteriales bacterium | reverse complement strand
ATGCTTTTTCCACACAGGCCGCGTTGCCTTCGCCAAAGTGCAGGCAGAACTGCATCGTGTTGCCGGTTATGGTCTGCCGGCTGTGGACGGCGTTGGCGTCATTGCGTTCGGACAGGGCCAATACTTACCCGTATAGGTCCAGCTCGCAATGCAGGATGACGCCGTCATCATCGGCATAGCGGCATAAAACCGCGGCGTCAAAGGCCTGCTGGTAGAGAGAAATGGCTTTGTCGGCGCCCTTTACGTATACCTGCATCAACGATCGTTTCATGAAAAACTCCTTATGTGCCGCAGGGTGTACCGGCTGGCGCCATCGGGCTTATCCGCCGCGGGAGAGACTGCCACCCGTTTGAAAAAAGGCGGCCGCGCATGCGCGGCCGCCAAAAAGATGCTGTGGTTACAGTTCGCAGGCGATGGAGTGGCCCTTCTCGGCGGATTCGAACACCAGTTCCATCAGGCGCAGCACGCGGCGCACGCCCTTGGGCTCTACGATAAGCTCGGCGCCGTTGTCCACCACGTCCACCAGGTTCTTGTACAGTGTGGTCCAAGTGGCGTCGCTCTTGGTCAGCGGCAGCTCTTCGCGGGTTTCGGGCGGACGAGGCGCCATCATGCGGGTGGGGCCGGCCGGCGTCTGCACCACCACCGGCGCTACGTTGCCTTCGGCGCCGAAGCGGGGACGGGTAATGCCGCCCTCTTCCATGGCGAAGTCCATAATTTCCATCGTGCCGTTGTCGCCAATGACGTACCAGCGGGGCAGCGCGCGGAAGGCATAGGAGCCTACCTCTACCTGCAGCACCGGGCCGCCTTCCAGCTTAAGCATCACCTTAAAGTAGTCGTCCACTTCCTTATTGGCTTCCAGCAGGCTCATCAGCTCCGCCTTGACATCGACGACCTTCTTATCCGGGAACATGAACATCAGCTGATCGAACAGGTGCACGCCCCAATCCAGCACCATGCCGCCGCCGTAAGCCTTAAAGGCGCGCCAGCCGTACATGCCGCCCACGGTACCAAACACGCGGGATTCAATGGAGTATACTTTGCCCAGCACACCGCTTTCCACCGCTTCGCGCATGGTGCGGTAGTCGGCGTCCCAGCGGCGGTTCTGGTGAACCGTCAAAATCTTGCCGGCCTTTTCCGACTCGGCCACCATCTCGTCCCAATCGGCCACGCTGAGCGTAGCGGGCTTTTCGGTCATAACGTGCTTGCCGGCGCGCAGCGCCTTGATAACCAGCTCTTTATGCACCTGGTTGGGCGTAGCCACCAGTACAAAGTTAATATCCTCGGCGCCCAGAAGCTCCTCCAGCGTAGCGCATGGACGGATGCCCATCTCTTTGGCCGATTCCATCTGCTTGGGATCCACGTCGTATGCGCAGACGAATTTTACGCCCTCAATTTTGGACGCGTTGTTCGCATGCCAGTGCGCCATGCCGCCAAAGCCGATAATACCAATATTCAAACCCATGACAGTAATCTTCCTTTCCGTTGCGTGATATATCCATTATAAAAGGGTTCTTAAATCAATTCAAGCCAAATGGCCGCAAAGGAAGTGTCGTTTTTATATAAAAAGTAACTAAATTTTGTCGAAAACGGGCAGAAGAATTTTGTGTTGATTTTTGCCGAAAATTCTGCGAAAATAGTGGTAGGACATGCGAATATCGTACAATTAGGATGTAAATTTTACGAAAGTCGTGTAAAGCAATTATCGCAAAAATATTTTAAACGCAACAAAAATATCCAAAGCCAGCGGCGGAGTTTATCGTTATGATAATAGTATTGTGTGCAATAGCACGTGCTGATCTGTCGCCGGCAGATGGTACACCATGTGAGGGTGGAGGAGACAATGGACAAGGATATCTTAACCAACGCACAACTGGGGCAGCATCTTAAAAAGTGCCGCAAGCAGAAGAACATATCCGGCAACTCGCTGGCCAAGAAGGCCGGGCTTTCGCAGAGTACCATCAGCGCCATCGAACACGGGCATAAATCCCCCACGATACAGACGCTGGATAAGCTTTGCGGCGCCATGGACCTGTCACTGGAGGACTTTTTTGCCGGTCTGGGCCAGACCAACCGCGGCGTGCTGCACCGGGCGCTGCTGGAGACCACCGAGGCCCTCAGCGCCGAGGCCCGTACAAAGCTTATTGAATTCTTGCAGGAATTGCAAAAATAATTGCGGGGGCAGGCGGTTTTTCCACGCCTGCTCTTTTTATGTTATACTATTCTTATGACAGATAGGGCAATATTTGATGAAATTTTAACGGACGGCTCACGAGAGCCGCTTTTTTGCCGCGCGCTGTCCGGGCCAATTCCCACCCCTTTTGTCCGCCGCCATCCGCATTCGGCCTTTGTGCGGCGACAGACGGATACCGGGTTGCGCGTCGCGCTGCACACGCCGGCGGGCAAGCTTACCGCACAGATGGACGAGGCCGGCGCGGTTATTACCCCGTTTGTGCGGCACCCGCGGGACATTGACCGGCTGTGCAGCTATCTAAAAGACGTGGAGTATCTGCCCAACCCGGCGGGCGCCGGCGACGTGCTGCGGATGGGTTGGCTGGCCGCGGCGGAGTTTGACGCCTATTGGGCCGCGGGCACCGCCCGAGAGCTGCGCCGCGTGGCGCCGCAACAGGTGGAAGCCTGCGTCAGGCTGTTAAAGAAGCTGCAGGCCGCGCGGGTGGCGCTGTGCCTGGCACACCAGCCGGCTTATTTGGTACTGCGGGGCCAAGACGATGACGCCGCCGAGAAGCTGTACGCCCGGCACCGTGTGCCGCTGCTGCGCGAGAGCCTGCCCGGCGACGCGCCGCAGGGCAAGCATGTGCTGCCGTTGGTGCGCGGGGAGGATATCTACCGGCAGCCCGACGGTGCGGACCCGTGGATGGCCCGGCTGGATGCCGGGGCGGCGCAGCTACCGCAGACGCTGCGGTGGCTGGCGGCGCAGCGCGATTGCCGGGGGGTTCTCGTGGAAAACTGCGACGCCTAGGGCGGGCGGCGTGAGGGAAAGGGCGCTGGAGGCGCTCCTTTTTTGCCGGCGGAAGAAAGCGGCGGGTGATATTTGGTTGGTGGGTCTGGTGGATGGCCGGGCTGGATGCCGGGGCGGCGCAGCGCAATTGCCGGGGATTCTCATGGAGAATCGCGACGCCTAGGGCGGGCGGCGTGGGGGAAAGGGCGCTGGAGGCGCTCCTTTTTTGCCGGCGAAAGAAAGCGAAGACGGATTAGCTGTCCGAATGGGTCGCCCGACGCGTATGGGCGCCGACCACCTGCCGTCCGGCGCCGTATAAAGGTAAAAGGGTGCCTCGCGGCACCCCTTTTTTATGAATTTCTGCAACTATCCGGCCGGGTAGCTGGCCCGGCACGCTTATGTTACCGCGCGTGCGCTGTGTTAGCAGCCGCAGGGATCGGGGATGGGGTTGGTCTCGCCGGAGCCGCCAAAGCAGCCGCTGCAGAACAGCACCACCAGCAACAGGAAGAAGAACAGCAGGCTGGAGCTGTCCTCTCCGCCGATGCCGCAATTGCCGAACAGGATGATCAACAGCAGAAAGAAGAAAAGTATGCTGCTGTCATCGCCCATTCCGCAGCCGCCACCACAACCGTTGTTACCAAACAGATTATTGAGGAAACCCATGGTATAACCTCCTTGAAGAAAGAAACTTGTTTTGAGGCGGGCGGTGTTTTCCCATCCTCTACTGCCACAATATGCCTTTTGCCGGCGATGGGTGAGAAATTTTTCAAAAAAGCTTTTTTGTTGAAAAGCGCATAGATATGGTATAATACTATTATCTGCCGGCGAAATTGAAAATTTCAGGCGCAGGCATAACCATAGTATTTGAACAGTGAAAACCGGTGGGTTGTTATCACGGAGCACACATCAGGTTGCCATGGGGGCGTACTGGTTTCGACGGGGAAGGATGAGGTGCTGTAAGCGAGCCGCGGATGTTCGGAGAACGCGTTAAAAACGGGCAAAATTAAAATAAACGACAACAACAACACTGTTTTGGCCGCTGCTTAATGCGGCCCGTGGGCTTCCCAAGACCTGCATAGGGAATGTTCCGCGTCATGATGCGGGGAACGAACCTGCCAAAGCTTTGCGGCGGGCCGGATAATATGAAGCTACCATGAGCGGCAGCCCGCCTTTCGGCGGCCGCACCCATGGGAATTGAAAAGGAAGGATGCGCTCGGAGAAAACAGCATTGAGACTTTTTCGGACAGGAGTTCAATTCTCCTCGCCTCCACCATATAAGAACGCTAATTTTGATACACTGGCTATCAACATTAGCGTTCTTGTTTTATGCCCGAAGGTGGCTTGAAATAAGGCTTTTTCGCACCTTCCCATAAAAATGGCAACATCGCGCAGGTCCATTGAAACAAGAAATGCACACTTTCTCCGAAAAATTTTGCCTTACCTGATACCCTCGCTTAACGATTTATAGAGGGGTGTGCAAAATATCGGAGGGGTGTGCATTTTTTCCTAAGGGGTGTGCACCTTCGCAAATTATCGGGTGTAAAAGGGTAAAAAAATCGGTGGCCCATTACAATTATCTGCCCCACTGTAGCCAGTAGCTTCTCTTGATGTGGCTGCTGGCTTTTGATTTAGTATTGACTAAATCAAAAAGAAGTGATATAATTAATTTAGTAATTGCTAAATCAAACAAAAGGGAGTGGCTATTAATGGATCTGACGCTTGTGCTTAAGGCTATTGCTGATGAAACCAGGATGAAGATACTGTCGCTACTGCTTCGTCACAATTACTGTGTCCGAGCGTTGGCAAGAAAGCTGGGACTTTCCGAGGGCGCGGTTTCGCAGCATTTAAAGGTATTACGGGATGCCGGACTTCTGACCGGAGAAAAGAAGGGCTATTTTATGCATTATGATGTAAATCGAGATGTCCTTCATACTCTTGCTGCCGAGATTGAGGCTTTAGCCTGCGTGGAGCGGGAGGCATGCACGCCTGACGCGGGCGAGTGTTCTTCATCGGAGCAGGAACGTTGTCATGTGAAAAAACAGAATTGCAGCGAGGAAGTCAAAGAGTTCTGCCATGGCAAAGATTTTGTGAAGGGAGAAAACAGCCATGAGCACCACAGGCATTGTCAGTGTCACAAACCTGAGTAAACGCTATGGAAACTTTACAGCGGTAAATGGCATCTCTTTTTCCATTCGCCGGGGTGAAATATTTGGCTTCCTCGGCCCTAACGGTGCAGGGAAAACCACCACTATCAATATGATGATTGGTCTTGCAAGACCCTCCGGGGGTTCCGTTGAAATTGATGGAATTGATGCGGTGAAGAACGTCAAAAAGGCGCAATCGATTATGGGCATCGTTCCGGATGAGAGTAATCTCTATGACGAAATGGACGGCTTCGACAACCTCTGCTTCTGCGGCTCTCTTTATGGAATGCGGAAAGCTGAGCGTGAGCAGCGGGCTAAAGCGCTTTTGGAACAATTTGATTTGACCAAGGCCGGAAAACGTCCCTTCAAAGCATATTCTAAAGGAATGCGCCGCAAGCTGACCATCGCCGCGGGCATCATACACAGGCCAGAGATTCTTTTTCTGGATGAGCCTACTACGGGAATCGATGTGGAGAGTGCTCGGCAGATTCGCCATCTTCTGTTAGAACTCAAGCAAAGCGGAACAACCATATTTATTACCACTCATTACATTGAGGATGCCGAGCGTATCTGTGACCGTATCGCTTTTATTGTAGGTGGCAATATTGTGGCAAACGGTACAGTGCCGGATCTGATGCAAAGTGTTTCTCATGGCTATGCTATCCGACTTATCGCTGATCAAACTCTGGAGCCGTTTGCGGGAGATTTGCAGAAGCGTTTTGATGGCTGTACGGTCAAAGTCGATGCAGATTATGAGGTAAGCCTGCTCTGCGAAGAACGAATCCCTCTTTCCCCCGTCCTGCAATATTTGGACATAAAAGGTGTTTCGGTGTTTGAAGCAAAAGAGATGCGACCAACGCTGGAAGATGTCTTTGTGAAAATAACGGGGATTGAAGCTGAAAAGCTCAAAAAGGAGAAAGAAAAAGGAGGCATAGCGAAATGAAAACATGGATTGCCTTCTGGAACATCCTAAAAAAGGATATTCAAAACTACTATCTGAAACCGCCAAACATTAGCTGGGGAATCATCTTCCCGCTATCCTGGACACTGATGCAATTGATTCGGTCATCCGGTGGGATAAATATGTCCGATATTCGGACGTTACTTCCAGGCCTTATGGCCATGAGTGTGCTATTTGGCACCACCTCTATGCTGGCCGTGACAATCACTTTTGAGAGGAAAGGCCGCTCCTTTGATCGACTTCTGCTGGCTCCAATCTCGCTGAGTACGATGGTGGCCGCCAAAATTTCCGGGGCGATATTGTTTGGACTGTTCAACGCCTTCGTGCCAGT
>JAQVWW010000081.1 GCA_028709505.1 Eubacteriales bacterium | reverse complement strand
AGCCTCATCCAAACCAAAGCTGCAAATATCATAACCGGTTCTGAATAACAGATTTTTGGAGGTGACGAATGAGATAGTGTGGGTTACCGTGTCCATTCAATACCAGAACTGAGAGGAGAAAGTGATCATGATGAAAAAACCTGTTGTTGCTCTTATCGCTATTTTGACCGCGATGGCAATGCTGGTGCTGGCGGGCTGTCAGCCGGCTAGTCCCAACACGCCCGACACAACGGCGACGGGGACGGATACGAAGACTGCTGCCCCCCCAGCGGAAGAAAAAGGCAAAGTCGTTGAGTTGGAATTCATGAGACTGAGCGCTACCTGGGATCCCGTCAAGTGGGGCGAGGACCCTGTGACGAAGGTCATGACTGAAAAGACCGGTGTGAAGCTCATCTGCTCGGCGCCCAGCGGCGACGGTGATCAGGTGGCCAACGTCATGCTGGTTTCGGGAGACTATCCCGACTTGATGCAGGGCTATACCATCCCGACGTTCAAAAAGTACGTGGCGGCCGGCGCTCTGTGGGCGATTGACGACCTGGTAGAGCAGTATAACTTCCCCCACGTGCTGGACGGCACCACCGTGCCCGCGGCTTCGCTGCAAGTACATCGCAGCAGCAGCGACGATGGCAAGCTCTATCAAGTACCCGAATGGTTCAGCGAAGATGGCTTTGGTTCGGTCGGCCAGTCTCTGGTGGTCAGAAATGATACCTATGAGCAGCTGGGCAAGCCCGAAATCAAGACCATGGACGACTTCTATAGCGTGTTGGAGACGACCCGCGACAAGAAGCTGACCTATCACGACGTTAACATGTGGCCGTTGGCGATACACTGGCAGGATAAGGCCATTCTGGGCGATGTCGCCAACATCTACGGCTCTAACATCTACCAGTACATGTACTACAACGAGGATACCAAGAAGGTGGAATTCTGCCTGCGCGCCCCCGAAATGACCAAGGCGCTGGAGTTCCTGAACAAGTGCTACAACAACGGTATCCTGGACCCCGAGTGCTTCACGTTCGACGATACGCAACAGGGCGAAGCCTATGCCCAGGGCAAGTATGTGTTCTCGCTTTGCTGGTTCTGGAACATGTGGACCGCTGACTCGGCGCTGATGCAAGAGGACCCGAACCAGTACTACACGGCGCTTGAGCTGCCCCAGGGCACCCCGGGCAAACAGCAGTACTTTGGCTACATCCACACCGCCGGCGACGTGGGCTTCACCGTCACTAAGAACTGCAAGGATCCCGAAGCCGCCATCCGCTTCATCGACTTCTGCCTGAGCGACGAAGGCGAAATCCTTGACTTCTACGGTGTAGAAGGCGAAACCATGGAATTCCGCGACGGCGTGCCGTGGCTGATGGACGGCGTCTACGAAGCTAAGCTGGCCGACTGGGCTGGTTACGGCAAGCAGACCGGCGTGCGTCTGTGGGACAGAATGAAGAGCCAGAAGTGGAACTGGGAGCGTCAGATCGAAGCCCCCATCCGCTCTGCCAACCGCGCCATTGCATCCAAGTATGCGTTTGACGCAACATTCTTAAAGCCCATCCAGGTGGATGCCGCCACCCCCGAAGGCATCCTGTACGGCGAGATCGATGCGAACTACAAAGCGCAGATGACCGAGATCATCATCGAACCCGATGCGTCGAAGGTAGCGTCCATGGTGCAGGATCTGTTGTCCTCGTATGAAGGCAAGGGGCTGGTCGCTCTGGAAGATGCCTGGACCGTCAACTACGAGAGAATAGCCGGTAAATAAAGCAACCCCGCAATAGCGACTCTATGGTCCGGCTTCCAACCGGAGCCGGGGCATATTTTTAAGGAGATTAAGATGAGTAAAAAAATTGCGTTTATCGGATCGGGCAGCGTTGTATTTACCCGTAATCTGGTACGTGACATTCTGACTTTCCCTGCTTTTGCCGACTGCGAAATTGCTCTGATGGATATTAGCGAGGAGAATTTGGAGCTTTCGCGGCGGGCTGTACAGAAAATTGTCAGCACTGGGAACTACCCCGCTACGGTGACGGCGACCACCAACCGCGCTCAGGCCCTGGAAGGCGCTGACGGCGTACTGACCACCATCCAGGTGGGTGGGCAGGAAGCTGCCATCAAAGATGTGGCGATTCCGAAGGAATACGGCATCTCCATCAACATCGGCGACACCAGAGGACCTTCGGGCATCTTCCGTTTCCTGCGTACGCTGCCCCCGATGCTGGAGATTTTAAAGGACATCGAAAAATATTGCCCTAACGCGGTGTTCCTTAACTACACCAACCCCATGGCCATGCTGTGCCGCGCCATGCAGGGCGTATCGAAGGTGACCTTAAGCGGCCTGTGCCACAGCGTGCAGGGCACCGCCGAGATGCTGGCCCGCTGGATCGGCGCGCCGATGGAAGAGGTAACCTTCACCTGCGCCGGTATCAACCATCAGGCACATTATCTGGATTATAAATGGAACGGTAAGGACGCTTATCCGCTGATTTATAAGACCATCACCGAGAATGCGGATATCTACAATGAAGAACAGGTACGTAACGAGATGTTCCTGCATCTGGGCTACTACGTGACCGAGTCCAGCGGGCATAACTCCGAGTACAACGCCTGGTTCCGCAAGCGGCCCGACCTCATTGAAAAGTTCTGCACCCACGGCACCGGCTGGAACCCCGGCATGGACATGATGGACCGCATCAACCAAATGCGCGCCGAGAATCCCGACGGCAAGCCCCGTGAAGACCGCCGCATCAGCGAGTTTAATAAGTGGATCGAAGGCCCCATCGATCTGACGCGTGGACATGAGTATGCCGCCTACATCTTCAACGCCGTCTTTGGCGACAACACGATGTTCGAGTTCAACGGCAACGTGCGCAACTTTGGGCTTATCGATAACCTGCCGGTGGGCTGCTGCGTAGAAGTGCCGGTGCTGGCCTCGAAGAAGGGCTTAAGCGCCATCCACGTAGGGCCGCTGCCGGCGCAACTGGCCATTCTCAACCAGCTCAACGCCGCTTGTGAAGAGCTGGCCGTTGAGGCCGCCTTTGAGGGCGACCCGCAGAAGATTTACCACGCCTGCCTGTACGATCCGCTCACTTCCGCCGTCTGCTCGATGGCCGAGGTCAAGGAGATGGTGGACAAGATGTTCGCTTCCCAGGCCGAATGGCTGCCCCAGTTTAAGCACCTGAAGTAATAGTTCAACGTTTGCCTTGCCTGCAAACTCCCGTATGGCGGAGAACGGCATTGCTCAATGCCGTTCTCCCACCATGCAGCAGCGCACGGCAGGTTCCGCATGTTGCCCAAGAAGGGATATTCGTGCGCGGGGAAAACGATGCGCAGAAGTGATAGCGCGGTCATGGAAGTCTTTTGGCCTGTCCTCGGGCTGTTAAGCCCGCAAAATACGCCCAGTGTGTTCGGCCAACGGTGGCTATGGGCTCCTATGATGCAGCATTCGCTTTTACCAGCACTGGGAAAATAAAAACCCCTTGTGCAGGCACGGGCGGCGTCTTTATCGGCTCGGTGGGCATTCAACCAAGTGTGAAACGGTTGTGCGTCATACTGGCATCCGCGTGCGCAGCATCTATCCTTCGCGGGAATCGGCAAGAGTTTAATAGGATTATGCTACGCATCCAAAGATTCTACTATAGTATATTTGTCCTTTACCATATAAACTTGATAAGAGATACGGCAAAAGGCCGGCAAATCGTCGGCTATTCCAGGGGACATTGAAACAAAAATGGCGCCCGTGTCGGGCACTATAAGGAGGCATGGAGGTAGAGCATGTTAAGAGATTATAAGGTAGTCATTGGGTTAGCGCCCACAAGACGCGACTTTTTCCCGAAGCCTGAGGATGCGCTGGAAAATAAGAAGAAAATGATGCCCGTATTAAGAGAGATCTTTGCCGGCATTCATGACGTGGAAGTGGTGGATATCGATTGGCTTAACGAAGAAGGCATGCTTTCTGATATGGCCGACGTACCCAAGGTGGAGAAGCATTTTAAAGAAGCCGGCGTGGATGCGGTGTTCATGCCCCATTGCAACTTTGGCCAGGAAGAAGTGGTGGCCAAGCTGGGCAAGCTGATGGACAAACCTTTTCTGCTGTGGGGCCCCCGTGATGAAGCGCCCCAGGGCGAAATGGGCCGCAGATTGACCGATACGCAATGCGGCATCTTTGCCACCGGCAAGGCTTTGCTGCGCTACGGCGTGACATTTACCTATATTGAAAACTGCTGGCTGGACGATCCGCTGCTCAAGCAGTCCATTGAAGAGTTCGTGCGGGTGGTTGCCGTAGTCAAGGAGTTCAAGAACCTGCGCATCGGCCAAATCAGCCTGCGCCCGCGGCAGTTCCAGAGCGTCATCATTAACGAGGACGAGCTGCTGGAGAAGTTTGGCGTCGAAATTATCCCCATCAACGCGGTGGAAATCCTGTCTACGTTTGACAGCGTCATGGAAAACCAGAAGGACGACATAGCAAGGGTGATGAAAGAGACGTCGGACGCTATGGACGTCAGCGCCACGCCCGAAGAGGAGCAGCGCAAACTGGCGGCGTTGGAGCTGAGCATCCTTTCGGTGGCCCGAAAGTACAACTGCACGGCGATGGCCAGCGAATGCTGGTCGGTATACCGCAGCAACCTGGGCGTCGGCGGCTGCTACGTGTTCGGCAGCCTGAGCGAAAAGGGGCTGCCTGTGTCCTGCGAGACCGACGTGCACGGCGCCGTTACCTCGGCTATGCTGGCGGCGGCTGCCCGCGGCGAATCCCCGGTGTTCCTGGCTGACGTCACCGTTCGCCATCCCACCAACGACAATGCCGAGTTGCTGTGGCACTGTGGCCCGTTCCCCAAATCGCTGGCCAAAGATCCTTCTAAGCGCAAGCTGATGCGCTCCCAGGGCCATTGGGAACTCAAGGGCGGCGACATCACCGTACTGCGCTTTGACGCCATCGGCGGCAAATACACCGTATTTGGCGGCGAAGCTGTGGGTACCGACGGTCCTGTCACCAACGGCAACTACATCTGGATTGAGACGACGGACTGGGTGAAGTGGGAAAAGAAGCTCGTATGCGGCCCCTACATCCATCACGTGGCAGGCATCCACGGTAAGTATTTGTCGGTGATTGAAGAGGCCTGCAGGTACATCAACGGCCTGACGCCCGACTTCGTTTAACGTTTTTCAAACTGCCAAGGCCGACGCAGTCTGCCTTGGCAGTTTAAGTCCATTTACACATCATACTTGGTTGCATATCGGCTGCAAATTTTATCAAAGGAGAACTATGTGCCATGGCATTTGAAAAAATGAGTACAATTTTGCGCGAGGTAGACCGAAAAGGAACGGCGGCCTTGGCGTTTGACTGCATGCACTATGAGAGCATTGCGTGGATGGTGGGGGCAGCCGAGCAACTGAACCTACCGGTTATTATCATGCTGTATCCGGCTATGACCAATTTTATTTCGCTGGAAGCCTTTGCGGCTATTACGAAGGCGGTAGCGGCCAAGGCAAAAGTGCCGGTGGCGCTGCACCTGGATCACTGCGAATCGTTCGACACCATATTGGGCGCCATCAAGGCCGGCTTTAATTCGGTGATGATAGACGGTTCCAAGCTGCCCTTCGAACAAAACGTGGCCGTTACGAAGGAAATTGTCAAAGTTGCCCATGCGCTGGACGTGGACGTCGAGGCCGAGCTGGGCAAGGTGGGCAGAGCAGTCAATAAAGAGGATTTCCAGGACAAGAGCGGCTATACGTCGGTGGATGAAGCCCTGCGCTTTACCGAGCAGACCAATGTGGACGCGCTGGCTGTGGCCATAGGAAGCGCCCACGGCTTTTATGTGGAAGAACCCAAGCTGGATTTACAGCGCTTGAGCGAACTGAACGCTGCCATCGATACGCCGCTGGTGTTGCACGGCGGAACCGGTATTCCGGATGAGCAGCTACAGCAGGCTTTCCGGATGGGCATCAACAAGCTCAACCTGGGAACCGAGTATTTTGCGCTATTCTATTCCAGCCTGCGCGAATATGTGGAGCGCGGCGAAGAGCGGCCGGGCATGTTCCCGATGTGGAACTACCAAAAGGAAAAGGTGTACGAGTACGCCCTTCGTAAGCTGGCGCTGACCAACGTGTAAAGGAAAAACCCGGCATACCCATGGCAAGAGGAAAAAGTTTGACCGCAGGAGGGACAGTATGAGGCCGGAAGTAATTGGCGTAGAAAACGCCATTATGGACTTTAACCTGCTCATTGATGAAATTCCTAAGACCGACCACCATACCACGCTGCACGATTACAGCTGGCAGGGCGGCGGCAACGTATGCAGCGCCATGGTGGCTGCCGCCCGGCTGGGCGTCAAGTCGGCGCTGGTGGGCGCGGTGGGCGACGATGTGCTGGGCGAATTCTGCCTGGCGGATTTTAAGCGCCACGGCATGGACGT
>JAQVWW010000080.1 GCA_028709505.1 Eubacteriales bacterium | reverse complement strand
CCTGCGCTTAACGCAGCTGGGCCGCGACGTAGGGCTGGTCAGCGACGCACGTTACGACCGCATGATGCGTAAGCGGGAGCAGACGCGCCAGGCGCTGGCGCATTTTACCGGCGCGTCGCTGCCGATGAGCGACGATCTGCGCGCCGTGCTGTCGGCGGCCAACGAGCCGGCCCCCGACGGCGCCGTGCGCATCAGCGAATATCTCAAGCGCCCCCGCATTACCTACGCCCTGCTGCGCACGCTGGATAAGAGCGCGCCGGCGGTGGAGGACGACGCGCTGGAGCAGGCCGAAATCGCCATCAAATACGAAGGCTACATCGCCCGGGCCCAGCGGGACATTGCCCGGGCGCAGAAGCTGGAGCAGCTGGCGCTGCCCGACAGCCTTGACTACGCCGCCATCCACGGCCTGCGCAACGAGGCCCGGCAGAAGCTCAGCCTGCAGCGGCCCCGCAGCATCGGCCAGGCCGGGCGCATTTCGGGCGTATCGCCGGCCGATGTGGCCGTGCTGCTGGTCTATCTGGAAAAACTGCGCCGCGGCGCTTCCTCCCCCTCTTAACCATCTTAACCCACAAGGAGAATTGCCATGGATCAAAGACTCGACCCTATCTTTCGCGACTATTTCGCGTCCCGGCGCGACGATATCCTGCGGGATATCTTTGCGTTGGTCTCCATCCGCAGTGTAAAAGGCGAACCCGCCCCGGGCGCGCCGGTGGGCGTCGGCCCGGCCCGTGCACTGGATAAAATGCTGGAGATCTGCCGCAGAGAAGGCTTATCCGCCGAGAACATCGACAACCTCGTGGGCGAAGTCAGCTACGGAGAGGGCAGCGAGTCGGTGGGCGTGCTGGCCCACCTGGACGTGGTGCCCGAGGGCAGCGGCTGGAGCCATCCGCCCTACGAGCCTTATCTGGCCGACAACGGCCTGCTCTACGGTCGCGGCGTCGCCGATAACAAAGGCCCCTGCGTCATATCGCTATACGCGCTGCTGGCCTTTCAAGCCGCCGGCCTGAACACGCGCCGGGCCATCAAACTCATCTTTGGCACCGACGAAGAGAGCGGTTCCTCCTGCGTCAAGCGCTATCTGGAGGTAAGGCCCGCCCCCACCATGGCCTTTTCGCCCGACGCCGGCTTTCCGGCGGTATACGCCGAAAAGCACATCGCCCAGGTGCGGCTGGAAGCGGCAATAAACGGCCAAACGGTGCTGCGCAGCCTATCCGCCGGCACCGCCGCCAACGTGGTGCCGCCCACCGGGGAGGCCCGGCTTTCGGCCACGGTGCCGCTGGAGCACGTTACGCTGCCCGAGAACGTGTCCATCAGCCAGGACAACGGCGATATGCTGCTGTCGGCCCGGGGCGCGCCGGCCCACGCGTCGACGCCGTGGCTGGGCAAAAACGCCGCCGTGCTGCTGCTGGGCGCGCTGGGCGATGTACTGGAGCGCGACGACGCCGCCTACCAGCCGGTACATACGCTGTTTTCGCTGTGCGCACAGTGGGATGGCCAGGGCCTGGGCATCGACTGTGCCGACGAAGTCAGCGATCGGCTGACGATGAACCTGGGCAAGCTGGCCTTTGAGGACGGCAAGCTGACGGCGCTGTTGGATCTGCGCCTGCCGGTAACGCTGGACGCGCAGCGGATTCTTGACAGCCTGGTCGCCCGCGCCGCCGACGAAGGCATCCGCGCCGGCGTACTGTCTTTAAGCCCCGGCCTTTACGTGCCCAAGGATTCGGAGCTGGTCTCGACGCTGATGGACATGTATCGGCAGGCTACCGGCAGCGACGAGGACGCGCTGGCCATCGGCGGCGGCACCTACGCGCGGCTGCTGCCCTGCGCCGTGGCCTATGGCGTTACGTTCCCCGGCGAAAACACCAACTGCCATATGGCCGACGAGTGCCAAAGCTACGACAATCTGGTGCGTGCCGGCGTCATCTTTGCCCACGTACTGGCCCAACTGGCCGGAGAATAACCTCTTTTTGCCGCGACGGCTTGCGCCGGGCCGGGCTTTCGGGTATAATGCCCGAAAAGGGAGTAGTTTTAAACGCTGCGTCAACAACCGTTGGGTTTCCCCCAGCTGGCGTAGCGTCCGTTGAGGTAACAAGACTTTTGGGTATACTATCCAAAAGTCTTTTTTATACCTTTGCCTTGGGAGGAATTGCATGTTTGAAAACCGGACGCTCAGCGAAACGCTGGAAACACTGGCGACGACACCGGCCGGCCTGACCGGCGCAGAAGCGGCGGCGCGGCTGGCGCGGGACGGCGAAAACGTCCTGACCGAAAAAAAGCCGCCCACCAGGCTGCAGATGTTCCTGCATCAGCTCAACGAGCCGATGATCTACATCCTGCTGGCGGCGGCAGTCATTTCTCTGTTTCTCAAAGAGGTTTCCGACGCCGTTATCATCCTGTGCGTGGTGCTGCTCAACGCCGTTGTGGGCGTGGAGCAGGAGGGTAAGGCCCAAAAGGCGCTGGAGGCGCTAAAAAAGCTCAGCAGCCCCGTGGCGGTGGTTCGCCGGGCCGGCCAGGTGCTGGAGGTGCCGGCGGCCCGGCTGGTCCAGGGCGACGTCGTGCTGCTGGAGGCCGGGCGCATCATCCCGGCCGACCTGCGCCTCATCCAAAGCGCCAGCCTTAAAATAGAGGAAAGTGCGCTGACCGGTGAAAGCGTGCCGGTGGAAAAGGACGCCGCCTTTGTGACGGCCGGTGAAGTGCCACTGGGCGATCGCATCAACATGGCCTACATGAGCACCGCCGTCAGCTACGGCCGCGGAGAAGGCGTCGTCGTGTCCACTGCCGAGCAGACCGAAATCGGCAAAATTGCCGCCCTGATTGCCGCCGGCAAGGAGGAGCCCACGCCGCTGCAAAAGCGCCTGGCCGACCTGGGCAAGCTGCTGGGAATTCTGACCATCGTCATCTGCGTAGCCCTCTTTGGCATCGCGCTCATCCAGCGGCGCGACGTCGTCGAGATGCTCATCACCGCCATATCGCTGGCGGTGGCCGCCGTGCCCGAGGGGTTGCCGGCGGTGGTGACCATCGTACTGGCCATCGGCGTACAGCGCATGGCCAAAGCCCACAGCATCGTACGCCGGCTGCCGGCGGTGGAAACGCTGGGCGCCGTCAGCGTCGTCTGCTCGGACAAGACCGGCACGCTGACGCAGAACAAGATGACCGTTACCAAAGCCTACGCCAATGGTCAGCTCGTGGATGTGTCCCAGCTGAACCCGCAGCGCGACGCGCTGCTGCTAAACGGCTTTGTGCTGTGCTGCGACGCATCGGTGGATAACAACCAGCGCATCGGCGACCCCACCGAGCTGGCGCTGCTGGACATGGGCGTCGCCCACGGGATTCGGCGTACGGCGCTGGAAGGCGAGTGTCCCCGCATCAACGAGCAGGCCTTTGACAGCGACCGCAAGCTGATGACGACGGTGCACCGCACGGCGGGCGCGCCGGTTGCCTTTACCAAGGGCGCCGTGGACAGGCTGCTGCGGCGCTGCACGCAGATAGTGGAAAACGGCCAGACGCGGCCGCTGAGCGACGCCGATCACGCGGCCATACTGGATGCGTCCACGCAGATGGCCGCGCTGGCGCTGCGGGTGCTGGCGCTGGCCGTCAAGTACGGTGACGACAGCGCCGCCGAGGAGGACTTAACCTTCGTGGGGCTGGTGGGAATGATAGACCCGCCGCGGCCCGAAGCCGCCGCCGCGGTGCAGAGCTTTAAGGACTCGGGCATCCTGACCATCATGATCACCGGAGATCATCGCGACACCGCCTACGCCATCGCCCGGGAGCTGGGCATCGCCCACAGCCCCGATCAGTGCATCAGCGGCGACGAGCTGGACTCCCTGTCCCAGCAGGAGCTGAACCAGCGCGTCATGGACATCCGCGTGTTCGCTCGCGTATCGCCCAGCCATAAGGTGATGATCGTCAAAGCCTTTAAAGCCAACGGCAAAATTGTCAGCATGACCGGCGACGGCGTCAACGACGCGCCCAGCCTGAAGGCCGCCGACATCGGCGTGGCCATGGGCATCGCCGGCACCGACGTGGCCAAGAGCGCCGCCGACATGGTGCTGACCGACGACAACTTCGCCACCATCGAAAAGGCCGTCGAGGAAGGCCGCGGCATCTACGCCAACATCAAAAAGACGGTGGTATTCCTGCTGTCGTCCAACCTGGGCGAGGTGGTGTCGATGTTTGCCGCCATCACGGCGGGGCTGGCCGCTCCGCTGCAGGCGGTACACATCCTGTGGGTCAATCTCATCACCGACTCGCTGCCGGCGCTGGCGTTGGGTTCCGACGACAAGCCCAGGGGCATCATGAAACAGCGCCCCCGCGATCCCGACGCCAGCCTGTTTGCCGACGGCGGCTGGTTCTTCACCGGCTTTTACGGCCTGCTCATCGCGGTGCTGACGCTGGGCGCGTTCCTGTACCTGCCGGTGCGGCAGCTGCTGGGTGCCGGGCAGGGCGTCACGCTGGCCGGCCTGGCGCAGCTGCTGCGCGGCGACCTGCTGGTAAGCGCCCAGACCTATGCCTTTACCACGCTGGCCATCAGCCAGCTGTTTCACGCCATCGGCATGCGCGACGTCGACCGCAGCATCTTTCGGCGCGGCATCTTTAACAACCGCATGATGCTATTCGCCTTCGTGTTTGGCCTTACGCTGCAGGTACTGGTTACCGAAGTGCCGGCGCTGGCCGGCGTGTTCGGCACCAGCCGCCTGCACATATCCGAATGGCTGTACCTGGGGCTGTGGTCTATGGTGCCGCTGCTGTTCCACGAGATCATCGTCGTCGTGCGCCGGCTGCGCAAATAACCCTGCCACCGGCAAAAAGGCCCCGGATAAGACTTATCCGGGGCCTTTGCCGGCAAACCGCCGCCGGGCTTTTTTAATCGCCTGCCTTACCCGCCAGCGCCTCCACATCCAGCACGTCCCGGGTGATGTCCAGATAAAAATCAGGCTCGTGGCTGACCAGCAGAATGCCGCCGCCGTAGGCGTTGAGCGCCGCCTTGAGCGCCGCTTTGGCCGCCGCGTCCAGATGGTTGGTGGGTTCGTCGAATACCAGCAGGTCATGTTGCCCCATCATCAGCTTGCACAGCTTTACTTTGGCCTGTTCGCCGCCGCTTAAGCTGCCCAGCGGCTGATTCATGTTTTCCCGGCTTAAGCCGGCGCGGGACAGCCACCTGCGCACGTGGGCGGCGCTAAGCCGCGCGTCGAAGGCGGCTATCTCGGCGCAGGCTGTGCGATGGGGGTCCTGCCAGCGGTGATCCTGGGCGTAGTAGCCCACCCGCAGGCTCTTTTGGGTTTCCACGCTGCCGCCCAGGCTGGGCAGCAGCCCCAGCAGCGTCTTGACCAGCGTGGTCTTGCCGATACCGTTTAAGCCCTTGACGGCCAGCCGCTGCCCGGCCTTTAGCTTCACATCGATACCGCGCACCAGCGGCGCGTCGTAGCCGATGCTAAGCGCCCGGGCCTCCAGCAGCACCTGGGCGCCGGGCGGCGGCGACGCGAAGTTAAAATGCGGCGTCGGGTTCTCGGCGGGCTTTTCCAGCTTCTCCATGCGGTCCAGCGCCCGCTGGCGGCTATGGGCCATCCGGGCGGTGGCGGCCCGCGCCTTGTTGCGCCGGATGTAATCTTCAAGCTTTTCAATCTCGCGCTGCTGGTGGTGGTAGCGGTGCAGATAGGCGGCGCGGTTGGCCTCCTTCTGGCGCAAAAAATCATCAAAGCTGCCGCTATAGCGCGTCAGCGCGTGAAATTCCAAGTCGCCAATGCAGTTGGTGACGGCGTTTAAAAACACGTGATCGTGCGAGATGATCACATAGCTGCCTTCATACTCCCGCAGGAAGCGGGTAAGCCACGCCACATGTTGCTGATCCAAAAAATTTGTCGGCTCGTCCAGCAGCAGCGCGTCGCAGCGGCTGAGCAGCAGCTTGCCCAGCATGACCTTGGCCCGCTGCCCGCCGCTTAGCGTGCTCATCAGGCGCTGCATGCCGATGGCGTCCAGCCCCAGTCCGGCGGCCGTCTTGGCGATATCCACCTGCATCTGGTAGAATCCGCCGCTTTGCAGCCGGGCCATATAGCGCTCGGCCTGCAGCAGCAGCAGCTGGCTTTCCCGAGCGTCGCTTTCGCCGGCGGCCTGGGCGTACAGCCGGGCCATCTTCTCCTCCAGCGCAAAACCCCAGCCGTAAGCGGTGGCCAGATAACCCTCCAGCGTCAGCGATTCGTCTACCTGGGCGTATTGATCCAGATACCCGCGGCGGGCGTTGCCGGCCCAGATAACTTCGCCGCTATCGGGCAGCAGTTCGCCGGTTAAGATGCGCAGCAGCGTCGTCTTGCCGGCGCCGTTGCGGCCGGTCAGGCCCATCTTGTCGCCTTTGTTTAGTATAAAAGATACGTCGGTCAGTACGGTTTTCTCTCCAACGCCATGGCAAACAT
>JAQVWW010000079.1 GCA_028709505.1 Eubacteriales bacterium | reverse complement strand
ACAAATCCTTCGGTGGCGTGCAGTTTGGCACGCGGTATCTGTGCGATCTGGCGCCGGCGCTGTTTTACTTCATCGTGCGCCGCAAAGGGCAGCCGCTGCTCTGGTACGAGCTGGCGCTGATGCTGTGGGGCGTAGGGTTTTCGTGCTACGGCGCATACGTGTTTCAGACCACCGTCTACCGATGAACGGGAAAAGGCTGTTTTTACGCGACGGATATTGTATAATGAGGACATTCTTATCAAAAGGTGGAGTTTTACCATGACAAGACGCAACATCACAACGGCCCTATTGGCGGCGGCGCTGTGCGGCGTGCTGCTGCTGTCGGGCTGCGCTGCCGCGCCCAGTGACGAGGGCGGCGACCCGTATTATCAGCAGAAGCTGGCGGTGGTCAACGCCATCCAAAAGGCGGCGGGCCAGCCCCAGATGCGCATTGAAATCCATGAGGTGCTCGAGGCCGAGAACATGCCCGACTACGATGCCCGCAGCGACTGCACAACCGAATATCTGTACCAGCAGAGCCAGGGCAGCTATTACTATAAGCACGTCTATACCAACAACTACAACGGCAGCGCTGCCGTAGCATTTGGCGATGGCGCCTCGGCGTCGCTCTTTGCCGTAACCGACGGCGCCGTCCACAGCGAAAAAGCCGCCAGCACGCCGTTGACGGCGCTGCAGATGGTAGACCTGTATGCCGTTACCACCGAGGATGCGTACTCCAGCATGATCCAGCGCGTGGACACGCGCCAAAACGGTGAGAACACCGTCTATACGCTGGTCATCGATGCATCGCAGAACCAGGCGATGCCGCTGATGCAGTGCGATTATTCGTACGAAATCAACCCCGACGGCCTGCTGGTGGCGTTCTATGCGCAGCTTAAGGGCGAGGATTATACCGGCGAAGGCGACGCCATCCCGGTGTACATGAACACCGAAGGCAAGCTGACATTTGCCCTGAGCGCCGACGAAGCCGCCGGGCTTGCCGATCTGAAAGCCCAGGTGGCTGAATAAACGGCGCCGGCGGCGGCAACAATATTGACAAATTCTTCTGCTTTGCGTACAATGAAAAAAAGCGATGACGGGAAGAGTAAGCATTTTAGCCACCTGCAGAGAGCCTCGGCAGCTGCAAAGAGGCGGTGTGCGGCAATGCCCAACATGGTCCCGGGAGCTGCATGGCTGAAAATGGAGTAAGCTGTGCCGGGTGCGCCCGTTACCCGCGCGCTGTGGTGTCAGCCACAGGCTATGAGAAGCAAGTAGGGTGGTACCGCGAAGACAACCTCGCCCCTATCAGGGGCGGGGTTTTTGTATTTGCCGATAAAACGAGAGGATGGTCGCACCATGAAACAGACATTTTATATTACAACGCCCATCTATTATCCCAGCGCCAAGCTGCACATTGGGCACGCCTACTGCAGCGTGGCCGCCGATACGATGGCCCGCTACAAACGGCTGCGCGGGTATGACGTGTATTTTTTGACGGGCACCGACGAGCACGGCCAGAAAATTGAGCGCAAGGCCAAGGAGCAGGGCATGACGCCGCAGCAGTACGTGGACGGCATCGTGGCGGGCATTCTGGAGCTGTGGGAGCTGATGGAGATCACCAACGACGACTTCATCCGTACCACCGAGCCGCGCCATCAGCGCGTGGTGCAGCAGATATTCCGCCGCCTGTACGAGCAGGGCGATATCTACAAGGGCCAGTACGAAGGCTGGTATTGCACGCCCTGCGAATCGTTCTGGACACAAAGCCAGCTGCACGACGGCAACTGCCCCGACTGCGGCCGGCCGGTGGAGCGCGCCCACGAGGACGCGTATTTTATGCGCCTGTCCCAATATGCCGACTGGCTGCTGGATTACTACAACCGGCATCCGGATTTTATCCAGCCCGAATCCCGTAAGAACGAGATGATTCAGAACTTCATCAAGCCCGGTCTGGAGGACCTGTGCGTGTCGCGCACGTCGTTTACGTGGGGGATACCGGTGGATTTTGATCCGGGCCATGTGGTGTACGTGTGGGTGGACGCGCTGTCCAACTATATTTCGGCGCTGGGCTATTTAAGCGACGACGACAGCCTGTTCCAGAAGTATTGGCCGGCGGACATCCATCTGGTGGGCAAGGAGATTGTGCGCTTCCATACCATCGTGTGGCCCATCATGCTGCACGCGCTGGGTCTGGCCCAGCCCAAGCAGGTGTACGGCCACGGCTGGCTGGCGCTGGGCGGCGCGCGCATTGCCAAGTCCACCGGCAACGTCGTAGACCCGGTGGTGCTGGTGCGGCGCTACGGGCTGGATGCCATCCGCTACTTTTTGCTGCGCGAGATGCCCATGGGCGCCGACGGAGACTTTTCCAACCCGGCGCTACTGTCCCGCATCAACGCCGACCTGGCCAACGACCTGGGCAACCTGTTAAGCCGCACGGTGGCCATGATAGAGAAATATTTTGACGGCAGTCTGCCGGCCTGCGGCGCGCTGCAGCAGGTGGATGACGACATCCGTAACCTGGCCGGCCAAACGGTGCAGCAGTACGCCACGCTGATGGATAGCATGCAGTTCTCGGTGGCGCTGCAGCACGTATGGAAGCTCATCGGCGAGCTGAACCGTTACATCGACTTAAACGCCCCCTGGGCGCTGGCCAAGGACGAAAGCCAAAAGGAACGGCTGGGCACCGTGCTATACCATCTGGCCGAGGGCCTGCGCATCGTGTCGGTGCTGCTTACGCCGGTTTTGTGCCACACGCCCAAAGCCATCTGGACGCAGCTGGGTGTGGATGAAGGGGAGCTGACCGGCTGGGAGTCGCTGGGCACGTTTGGCCGCCTGCCCGCCGGCACGCGGGTGCGCAAAGGGGATAACCTTTTCCCGCGTATCGATATCGAAAAGGAGCTGGAAGAGCTCAAAAGCGTGCTGCCGGCGCCGCAGCAGCCCCGCGAAGGCGGGCCGCTCAAGCCGGAGATTGACTACGAGCAGTTTTCGCAGCTGGATTTGCGGCTGGCCAAGGTGACGGCCTGCGAAAAGGTGCCCAAGGCCGATAAGCTGCTCAAGCTGACGCTGGACGTGGGCGCGCTGGGCAGCCGTACTGTCGTCAGCGGCATCGCCGCGCACTACACGGCCCAGCAGATGGTAGGCAAGACGGTGGTGCTGGTGGCCAACCTAAAGCCGGCCAAATTGCGCGGCATCGTGTCCGAGGGCATGATACTGGCGGCTACCGACAGCGCTGGGCAGCTCAAGCTGGTGGGCATCGACGGCGAACTGGCCGACGGCGCAGGGGTCAACTGATGCTGTTTGACACGCATGCGCACATTGCCGATAAGCGCTTTGACGCCGACCGGCAGCAGATGATAGCAGCCTTTGCCCCGGCCGGCATCGGCAGCGTCTGCGTCGTGGGCGGCGATCTTACGCAGTCCCAGGCGGCGCTGGATTTGGCGGCGCAGCACGATATGCTCTGGGCGGCGGTGGGCTTGTGCCCGCAGGACGCCCGGGTGTTGGACGACGCACAGCTTGCGTGGCTGCGCAGCATGGCCGGGCACGCTAAAACCGTCATCGTCGGCGAAATTGGCCTGGATTACTATTATGACACCACGCCCAGGGACGTGCAGATGACCTGCCTGGCCCAGCAGGAGGCGCTGGCCAACGAGCTGAACCTGCCGGTGACGTATCACGTGCGCGACGCCTGGGGGGATTTTCTTGAACATATCCGCCAAAAGCCCGTCAAGGGTGGCATCATGCACTGCTGGTCGGGCAGCGTCGAGGCGGCAAAGATTTGCCTGGACGCGGGGCTGTACATTTCGCTGGCCGGCACCGTCACGTTTGCCAACGCCCATAAGCTGCGGGATGTGGCGCGGTATCTGCCCGCCGATCGGCTGCTGCTGGAGACCGACTGCCCGTATCTTGCGCCGGTGCCGCTGCGCGGCCGGCGCAACGAGCCGGCGTTTGTACGGCACACCGCCCAAGTGGTGGCCGACCTGCGCGGCGTGCCGCTGGCGCAGCTGGAGGACGAGACTTACGCCAACGCGCTGCGGGTATTTGCCCTGGGCGCCTGACACGACATAGGGAGGAAGCCATGGAACGCTACGCCTGGAAAGCCACGCTGCGTGACGGCCAGCTGGACGAGTACCGCCGCCGGCACGACGCCATCTGGGGCGAGATGCTGCAGGTGTTAAAAGATGCCGGTATCCGCAACTACACCATCTGGAACGTGGGCAACGAGCTGTTCGGTTATTACGAGTGTGCGCTGGGCGTGGAACACGCCGCCCGCGTACAGGCCCAAAGCCCGGTGGTGGACCGCTGGAACGAGTACATGAAGGACGTTATGGTCATGCAGATGGATCCGGAAACCGGCGCGCAGCCGCTGCTGACGCAAGTGTTTTTGATGGAGTAAAGCCGCCGCCGGCAGCGCCATTTGGTGAGACTGTGTGGAAGCGCAGGAGGATAAACGATGCATCTGGGATCCATTTACTTGATCGTAAACGACTTTGAAAAATCAATTGCGTTTTACGACAAGCTGCTTGACATGGCCGTAACAAGCCGCAATGGGAGCAGATTTGCGCAATTTGCTTTTGAAGGCCATAACATATCCATCATGAACGGGCATTTTGATACCGATCATCCGGATCAAGTGGTGCATAAGGGCGAGTATACCGACGGGTTGGACGATTTGCGCAGCATTGCGCTGGCGCCCAACACGCATAAATTTCTTCTTAATTTTTGGGTTGAGGATTTACAAAGCGAACATGAAAGGATAAAACGCCTAAACATTTCCAAAAACCTGACCAAAGTCAAATATGTTTGCAATGTCAGGCCATATTACTATTTTCAATTGACCGACCCGGATGATAATGTGATGGAAGTAACCGGAGCGTATACGCCAAAACAAGGCGAGTTTGACGCATGAGATTTTTGCCGGCTTAAAAGCTAAGCCCAATGAACCCGGCGGCGCAACGTGACCGCCCTGCCGCATCCTATAGCGCAGAAAGTAAAAAGCCCGGCATCGCCGGGCTTTTTTATTGGGAACAGATTTGCATATTCGAAAGCCGATCAAAAGCTTATGCGGCCTCTATTTGCGCGCTGGCCGGCGACCATTGGGCGCCCTTTACGCAGGCTGCGCTCACTGCTCGCCGCCCTGCCCGGCGTTCTGATCGGCCGGCGGGTAGCTCTCCTTTAGGTCCTCAAACAGTGCCTTGGCGATATCAAACCGCGCCTGGCCCTCGCCGGCGGGAATTTCCAGCATCACGCAGACCAGACGGGGGTGATCCCAGGCGGTGGTAAAGCCGATAAACCAGGCGATCTCGCGCGTGCTGTCGTTGCCAATCTGCGCCGTGCCGGTTTTGCCGCAGATACCCAGGCCGCTGACCTCCACCTTGTGCCCGGTGCCCGAACTTTGGCCCACCACCCGGCGCAGCATCGGGCGAACGATCTCGACAAGGTTTTTGGGCACCACTTGTTCCCGCCAAATCTCCGGCGGGTTTTCCTGTACCACATCGTAGTGCGGGCCGTTGGTCTTGCAGATGGACTGTACCAGCCTGGGCTGCATCATATCGCCGTCGGTATACAGCGTGCCAAACAGCGCCGCCATCTGCACCGGCGTAATGAGCAGTTCGCCCTGGCCGTAGCCCGAGTCGGCCAGCAGCCGAAGCGACGTCATCACGTCGTCGTTGGCAATTTTGCTTACGCCCAGCGGCAGGTCAAAATCCATGGGGCTGCCAAAGCCCAGCCGGGCGGCGTACTGCATAAATTTTTCCGATCCCAGCTTAAGGGCCACGTAGGCAAAATAGATGTTGTCCGAATAGATCAGCGCATTTTCCAGATTCAGCGCCCCGGGCGTGGCCGAGACGCGCTTAATGCCGGGATATACCCAGCCGTCCATCGTAGGCACCCAGATGTTGCGGTTGATTTCTTCGCTAAAGGCAAAGCCGGTGGAAATACTGCCGGCCTCCAGCCCCATGATGCCGGTAAACGGCTTTATCGTAGAGCCCGGCGGGTACAGGCCCTGGGTGCAGCGGTTGTAGAGCGGCAGCATGTTGGCCGGGTCGTTCAGATAGGCCCATGTGGACTCGTCCATCTGGAAAGAGAACTGGTTGGGGTCGTAGCTGGGATAGCTGGCCAGCGCCTCGATGTAACCGGTGGACGGATCCATCACCACCACCGAGCCGGCCATCTGATCGGTTAAATGCTCCATCATCAAAAGCTCAGCCTTCTGCTGCAGCTTGATATCCACCGTCAGGCGCAGGTCGCTGCCATCGTTCTTTTCCACCGTGGCCACAGTGGCCTTGCGCCGGCCGTAAGCGTCCACGATAGCCAGCTCATAGCCCGGCGTGCCGCGCATCTTGCTTTCATAGGTGCGCTCCAGGCCCGACTTGCCCACCAGCGTGTCGGTGGTCAGGCCCACGTTCTCTTCCAGCGTCAGTTCCTCTGCCGAAAGGGTGCCCAGATAGCCCAGCG
>JAQVWW010000078.1 GCA_028709505.1 Eubacteriales bacterium | reverse complement strand
CTGGATACCATCGTGCCCGCCGGCTTGGCCCAGTACGGGCGCAAGATGGCCGAGCTGACCGAAAACGGCTTTGACGCCACCGAAATTGAGAAGGCTGTGCTGCTGCAGGTGGTCGATCGCCACTGGATGGATCATATCGACGCCATGGACGAGCTGCGCGGCAGCGTAGGTCTGCGGGCCTACGGGCAGAAGGATCCGGTCATGGAGTATAAGTTCGAAGGCTTTGAGATGTTTGAGACCATGGTCAACAGCATCCAGGAAGATACGCTGAACATGATGTTCCATCTCTCGCCCAAAAGGCAGGCCCCCCAGCGTGCAGAAGCGCCCACCGAGATACGGGCTGTGCACCAAAACGTCACCGCCACCGGTTCCGGCGAAGCGCCGGTCAAGACGCCGGCGAGGTCCGATAAGGTGGTGGGACGCAACGACCCCTGCCCTTGCGGCAGCGGCAAAAAATATAAAAACTGCTGCGGGAAAAAAGCCCAGCAGGTATAAAAAGAAGGATGTGAGAACGGATGATTCAGACCTATCAGGCCGAACAGAAAATAAAGGACATCGCGCGAATGATCCACGAGGCAGGGGATGGACTTTGACCAGGCCAGCCTGCAAAGAGAATTAGACGAACTGCATAACGAAATGAGCGCGCCGGACTTTTGGGACAACCCGGAGCAGGCGCAGAAGGTTAACAAACAGCTGAAAAACCTGCAGGATAAGCTGGATATCTTCAAAGACCTGCAAAGCCGGCTGGAGGACGCCCACGTGATGCTGGAGCTGGGCGCGGAAGACGCAGAGCTGATGGAGGAACTGGACCATGCGCTGCACCGGTTGGAGAACGACGCCGACGCTTACCGCTTAACCACACTGCTCAAGGGCAAGTACGACGCCAACAACGCCATCCTGTCGCTGCAAGCCGGTGCCGGTGGCACCGAAGCCCAGGATTGGGCGCAGATGCTGTACCGCGCCTATACGCGCTGGTGTGAGCGGCGGGGCTTTTCAGTCAAGCTGCTGGATCTATTGGACGGCGAGGAAGCCGGCATCAAGAGCGTCTCGTTCCTCGTGGAGGGCAGCAACGCCTACGGCTTTTTAAAAGCCGAGAAGGGCGTGCACCGGTTGGTGCGCATCTCGCCCTTTGACTCCAACGCCCGGCGGCATACGTCGTTCGCGTCGGTGGAAGTCATGCCCGAGGTGGAGAACGACGCCGACATCCAGATTCGCCCCGAGGATTTAAGGGTGGATACGTACCGTTCGTCGGGTGCCGGCGGTCAGCACGTCAATAAGACCGAATCGGCCATCCGCATCACGCACGTGCCCACCGGCTTTGTGGCTGCCTGCCAGACCGAGCGGTCGCAGATACAAAACCGCGAAACGGCCATGAAGATGCTTTATTCCATGCTGGCCGAACAAAAGGAGCAGCAATACCGCCAAGAGATGGCCAAGGTGCAGGGCGAACAAAAGAAAATAGAGTGGGGCAGTCAGATTCGCTCTTATGTGTTTTGCCCGTACACGATGGTCAAAGATCATCGTACCGGCGCCGAAACCAGCAACGTGGACGCCGTGATGGACGGTGATCTGGACATGTTTATCAATGCATATCTGCGGGAGTTTGCCGAGTAATATGGACCGTTTGGAAACACGATGGGTGGATATTACGCTGGGCCTGGGCGATAAAATTGCCGCCTGGCCCGGCGACGTACCGTTTGCGCTGCGCCAAGAGCAGGCCATTGCCCAGGGCGGCGCGGCAAACGTGACGTCGGTTTTGATGAGCAGTCACTTCGGCACGCATATGGACGCGCCGCTTCACTACCGCGCCGGCGGCGCGTCCATCGACGAAGCGCCGCTGGCGCTGCTAATGGGCGACGCCTATCTGCTGGACGTGCGCCGCTACGGGCAGGCGGTGGGGCCCGAAGCGCTGGTCAACCTGCCTGGCGGCGCTATCCGCGTGCTGCTGCGCACCTGTAACGAGCGGCATGCGCCGGGCTACCGTGACGGCTATGCCGGCCTGACCCGCTACGGGACGCAGTATCTGATAGAGCGCGGTGTGCGCCTTATCGGCATCAACGCGCCGTCCTTTGCCGTGGGCGAACAGCAGGATGAGACACATCGGCTTTTTTTGGCTGACGATAGCCGCTTTATTCTGGAGAACGCGCATTTGACCGGGCTGGACGAGGGCTGGTATCAGTTGATATGCCTGCCCATAAAGCTTATGGACGCGGAGGGCGCGCCGGCCCGGGCGCTGGTGCGCAAAAAAGGAGAATGGGATGAGCGATAGCGCAAAGAACTTTTTGGCTACCGCCGGCGGCGTGCTGTTTTCGCTGGCGGTGTTTGTCATGGCGCTGTTTTCCGCCATACAAGGCGTGGCTTTTGATTTACAACGATACCGTCAGGCCTACGAGACTTACGATCGCCCCGCCTATATCGGCATATCGATGGACGAGTTGATGGACGTGACCGATCAGATGCTGGCCTATTTAAAGGGGCAGCGCCCGGCGCTGGATATGCAGGCGACGATAAACGGCCAGCAGCGTCCGGTGTTCGGCCAGCGCGAAGTGGCCCACATGGTCGACGTGCAACAGCTGTTTTTAACCGGCTTTGCGCTGCGCAACGGGATGGCCGTGGCGGCGGTGCTGGCGCTGCTGAGTATGGTGATAACCGGCGCGCGGCGCTGGATACGCCGTTGGGCATTGTGCTGGTACGCCGTGCTGGGCGTGCTGGGCGTGCTGGCGCTGCTCTACGCGTTGTGGTGCCTGGTGGACTTTTCCGGCGCCTTTACCTTCTTTCACCACATGCTGTTTTCCAACGACCTGTGGCTGCTGGATCCCAACTATGAGGTGCTTATCCAGATGTTCCCCGAAGAATTCTTCAGCGGCATGGCGCAGGCCATCCTGCTGCGCTTTGGCGGCATGCTGCTGGCGGTGACCGGCCTGGCGGCGGGCCTTTCGCTGCGGAACGGCAAGACACGTCAGAAGGTAGGCCGGCAGAATGTGTCGCTGTAAGGTGCCGGCCGTCATACTGGCCATCGAATCCTCCTGCGACGAGACTGCCGCCGCCGTCGTCGCCAACGGCGATACGGTGCAGTCCAGCGTCATCCATACGCAGATCGACACGCACCGCCTGTATGGCGGCGTCGTGCCTGAAATTGCCTCCCGGCAACATGTGCAGCATATCTCGGCCGTGGTGGCAAAGGCATTGTCCGACGCGGGGATAAGTGTTGCACAGCTGGACGCCATCGCGGTAACCCAAGGCCCCGGGCTGGTGGGTGCGCTGCTGGTGGGTGTATCCTATGCCAAAGGGCTGGCCTGGGCCGCCGGCAAACCGCTCATCGGTGTCAACCATATGATGGGCCACATAGCCGCCAATCGGCTTTCGGGCTTCGAGCCGCCGTTTTTGTGTCTGGTGGTATCCGGCGGGCATACGGAGCTGGTGGCGGTGGAGGGCTGGAGCCAATACACGTACCTGGGCGGCACGGTGGACGACGCCGCCGGCGAAGCGTTCGATAAGATTGCCCGTGTACTGGGCCTGCCGTATCCCGGCGGAAAGAGCGTGGACGAGCTGGCCCGGTGGGGCAACCCCGCCGCCTATGCCTTCCCGCGGGCGCTGATGGGGCAGGATAATCTGGATTTTTCGTTTAGCGGCATGAAAACGGCGGTGATTTCGCACGTGCAGAAGCACGGCAACGAAGACTTGGCCGACCTATGTGCCTCGGTACAGGCCGCCATTGTAGATGTGCTGTGCCAGAAGACGCGCCTGGCTGCCGAAAAGCATGGCTTTACACGCATTGCGCTGGCCGGCGGCGTGGCGGCCAACAGCGGCCTGCGCGCCGGCATGCAGCAGCTGTGCGCCCAGCGGAGCTGGCAACTGCAGCTGCCCGAGATGGCCTATTGCACCGATAACGCCGCCATGATAGGCGCCGCGGCCTATGAGCAATACTGCGCTGGGGAGTTTGCCCACGCCACGCTCAACGCCAACCCGGCGTTGGAGCTGTAACAGCAGGAAACCGTACGGATAATCTCGAATATGCCCACATATATTTTGATATGTGTGTAAACGGGGGTTCTGTTTCTATGCGAAAATTCTTATGTTGCATCCTGATTCTATATTCCTTATACTTAAGTGGATGCGTAGACGGGACGGTTACCACATCGACTAAAATCGTTGTGAATTCTCCTTCTTCGCTGGAAGGGTATGTCATTGCCGTGGATCCCGGCCATGGCGATCGGGACCAGGGCACCCAGGGCCGCCATACCGGCGTATTCGAAGCCACGCTCAACATGCAGGTGGCTGCGGCGCTGCAAAAACAGCTGCAAGATGCCGGCGTCATCGTCGTTATGACCCGTGTGGACGATACCGTTATCTACGCCCAAGGCGAAGGCACCTATAAGCAGCGGGATATGCGCCAACGTGCCGCCACGGTAAATGAAAACGATTCGGATCTGTTGATCTCTATCCATATGAACTTCTTCGACGACGGACAATATGGCGGCGCCCAGACGTTTTACCAGAACGGTAGCGAGAAAGGCGCAAAGCTGGCCCAGGATATTCAAACCGCCATCGTCACATCGCTGCAGGGCGATAACACGCGTAAGCCCCAATCTGGTGATTTCTACATGCTGCGCGAGACCAAATGCACGGCGGTGCTGGTGGAGTGCGGCTTCCTATCCAACGCCACCGACGAGGCCAACCTGCAGGAGGCGCAGTATCAGGACAAGATGGCGCAATGTATCGTAGAAGGCGTGCACACGTATTTAGGCATTTCGTAGGATAAAATTTATGGGGCAGCCCATAATGAAATACGCAGAAAAGAGGGAAGAGGAATGAGCAAAAAACTGAAGATCGGCGTCATTGGCGTAGGCGGTATTGCCACCGGCGTACACATTCCCGGTATTTTGAACAGCCCCGATATGGAATTGGTGGCGCTCTGTGACATCGATGAAGAAAACCTCAAGGTTAAGGCAGAACGCTTTGGCATCAGCAAGACCTATACCAATTATAAAGATCTGCTGGCCGATCCCGACGTGGATATCGTGTCCATCGCGACGCCCAACAACGTTCATATGGAGATTGCCATGGCCGCCGTCGAGGCCGGCAAGCCCTTCGCTGTGGAAAAACCCGCCGGCGTAAACGTGGAAGAAGTGGAACGGGTGGAGAAGGCCGCGCGCGAAAAGGGCGTCGTCAACATGATGTGTTTCTCCTACCGCTTTAAACCCTCAATGCGCTACGCGCAGCATATCATCGCCACCGGCCAGCTGGGCAAAATTCGTCAAGTATACATTCAGTATTTCATGGGCCGTTATACCCATGATAAGCCGCTGGCACCCTGGAGATGGCGGGCGGATATCGAGCAGGCCGGCGCCGGCGTCATTGCCGACCTGGGCGCGCATATCTACGACATGTGTCGCTTCCTGGTAGGCGATGTCAAAGAAGTCTGCGCCGATTACGGCATCATAAACGGCATGCGCAATAAGGACGGCGTGCCCACGATGGCCAGCACCGACGATTATGCCAACATCTTCGGCCGCCTGGAAGGCGATATTCCCGTATCGATGGTCACCGGCTCCCACGCCACCGGCCGCTTCAACCACCAGCGTGTGGAAGTCTACGGCGAAAAGGGCGGACTGACCTATCTGCTGGATAACGACGACATGGTGCAGGGCGGCTGGGATCGCCTGGAGCTGTGCATCGGCGAAGCCGACTGCATGAGCCATGCCTATCATCAGGTGGAAGTTCCGGTGCAGTTTAAGCTCAATCAGATGCAGGGCTTTGCCGACATCTGCCTGGGCAAGGCCGACGGCCTGTCGGCTACGCTCAGCGATGGCCTGCAGGCCCAGAAGGTGCTCAAGGCCGCTGTGGATTCCGCCCAGTCCCGTCAGTGGAAGACGGTGGACTAACAGCCGCTTTATTCGAAGTAGCAGGCAAACTGAAACCTTTTTCGGCCGGCGCTTACGGCCGATGTATAAAAAGGGCGGATTTTCCGCTCTTTTTATGATGGTAAAAAAGATGGGCGGTATGTGGCGTTTATGGTATAATGTTTTCACCCGCTGATGGAATCGGACATTTCGGGCGTGTTCCAAAAACACCGAACCACAGCATGCCGCGCCAGCACTGGGATAATTGGAGTACACGCTACGCGGCGGTTACGCCGCGCTCTCGGCTGTGCCCGTAATAGGCACACGCTACGCGGCGGTTGCGCCGCGTCGATGGTACAAATGCCGCACCCGCCGGCAAAAGCAAGATTTTGGCGGGTGCAGGATACAGCAGGATGGTATATGGACAACCAACACAACACAACGCTATCCGCCGGCGATGCGCTGCCTCCCGACGTGCGGCAATGGGCTTTCATCGGCGACGCCGTTTGGAACCTCTATGTACGCCGCTGTTTGGTGGTCGAAGGGCATCGTAAGGACTTGACCAAAAAGACCGCGGCAATCGTATGCGCACC
>JAQVWW010000077.1 GCA_028709505.1 Eubacteriales bacterium | reverse complement strand
GGTCCAGTAAGCGCAGACGATATCGTCGGGGTAGGGCGCGCGCTGCTCCACGATAGGGCGGACGAATTCCTGCACCATATGAGGGTGGGAGCCGCCATGGCCGCCGCCCTGGGTAAAGGATAGATGGTAGTCTTTGGCGTTGTATACGGTGCTGGTGGTATACTTGCCGATTTCCGCCGGCAGAAGGTGAGCATAATCGGGCACCGTGATGCGCTCCTGGGCGATGGCGGCGGTGCGGCCTCCCCACATAAAGTCATCGGTGCGCTGGAAGAGAACCGGCCCTTCGCCGTCCATCTGTTGCCACTCGAAGCTTTTATCTTCACCGTAGACGCGGAAGCATTCGGAATAACCCCGGGCCACGCCGTATAAAAACCGCTCCATTTCAATAGTGATGTCGCTGTCCTCCAGCGTGAGAAGCGCCGTTTCGAAGGCATAGGGGCAGCCATATTGACGGGTAAGCTCAGGGCGGATTTTTCCCGAACCCCGCCCGTAGACCCGGGTGGGCAGCCGGTCGGCCAGCATCAGGCAAGGTGCCACCGCGTGGGTGGGGTGCATCAGCGGCGGGAAACCGTCCCAGTAGGCGGGCCACCCCTCCATATCCTGATAATGGGCGCAGGACATATACTGCACCCGCCCAAAATCCCCCCGGGCAATGCGCTCTTTTACATACAAGGTTTCGCGCTGAAAGATGGTAGTTTCCAGGAACATGTAGTTTTTACCGGCACGCCGGCGGGCGTCTATGACGGCAAAAAGCTCATTGATGCTCATACCCATGGGAATGGTGCAGCCGCAGTGCTTGCCGGCATTGAGGACGCGGATGGACAGCTGCGCATGGGTGCTGGGTGGCGTTACCAGATGAACACAGTCTACTCCGGGATTATCCAGCACGGCCTGTACATCGGTAAAGCAGTGGTCTTCGGGGATACTGTAGCGCTCGCGGGCGGTTTTAAGCAGCTGCGGGTTTAAGTCCACCACCAGAACATCCGCCACGTCAGGATGGTCCTGATAGATGGGCACGAATTCCAGGCCGAAGCTTAGGCCTACCAGTGCTACGGTAATTTTTTGCATATTTTATCTTCCTTTCATAAAGGTTTGGCTTAGTAAAAACGCCGGGGTATGGGTGAATGGGCAAACCCTCGCTTATATAGTATTATAATAAACAGAATAATCCATAAGGAGGAGCGGTATGGATCAAAACCTGTGGTTGCAGCTTGCGGGTGTTCCCCGGGTGCGGGAGATTGGATATCTTTCCATCACCAATAAGCATCCCGACCGTACGCTGCCCTTCTGGGTGCTGGGCGTGGTGGCGGCGGGGCAGCGTACCATCCGCCTGGCGGGCGTTTCGGCAAAGCTGACCAGCGGCGACTATTTTTTGCTGCCGCCGGGCATCCGCCATCGCGGCATAGAGATAGATGAGCATGCAGCGTACTTCATCCACTTTGTGCAAGAGGGTGGCCAGGCCCCGGCGCCGGAGATACCCGACACCTCCCGGCTGCTGCTAAGCGCCTTTGGTCAAACGCCCAACGAGCTGGATATACTGGGCCATATACGCTGGATGTATCAGCAGTTCCGCGCCCAACTGGTGCGGGAAGAATTGCTGAATACCCAGCTTTTGGCGTTGCAGCAGCAGCTGAGTTTATTTGCCCAGACTACCAGAACGGGGCCTGACGGGAACGATATGGCGGCGCAGGTGCTGGATTATATCAACCGTCACTATGCCGATGCACTGGACAGCACCCGGTTTGAAAGCCGTTTCGGCAGGAGCTATCACAGGCTTACCATTGTGTTTAAGCGCAAATACGGCTGTACCATCAAGCAGATGGTGATGGAGCAGCGCATCCGCCATGCCTTTAACCTGTTGATGGCCGGGCAGAGTATCGCCGAAGCTGCCCGGCAGACAGGCTTTCACGATTATTACTATTTTATCAGGGCCTTTAAAAAGGCCAAGGGGATAACGCCCAGCCAACTGAGGGAAAAATACTTTACCCGGCTGTGAACATCGGCTGGTTTATAGCTGTACCGTTACCACAGCCAGCGAGTGCTTGGGAAGCCTCAGGCAAAGCTCGTCGCCGCTTACGCATACCGGCAGCTCCTTTTGAGAAAACCGGGTACCCGGCAGGAGGCAGGGCCCCTGCCATAGGGTACAGGTAACCTGCTTTATGCCCGCGGCAGGGCGCAGCACCAGGAGAAACTCCTGTTCCGTCCGGGCATCGGCGTTTACCAGCGTTACATGAAGCGTATTGTTCTGGGTGTCCAGCGAGGCGGCGGCGTCGGTCACCGGCAGCGTGGCGCAGTCTACTTCCACGCCCAGGCCAGTGTGGTGCGCTTTAAAGGCATTAAATACCTGCCCGTTGGCGCTCAGGGAAGTTTCCCAGGGGTGTACCAGTATGGCGCCCTCGTTTACTGGTTCAAAATAGCAGCATACGGGCATGTTTTGCGCGTAAGACTCCCGGCAAAACATGTTGAGCATACGGGCGGTATAAATGCCCTCGGCCACACCGGGCTTGCGGTACCAGGCGTACCAGACGTTCCATTCATCAAAGGAAATGGCGATGGGGCGGGCGGGCCGGGCGGTATCCAGCGCGGCGCGCAGGCCTTTTATCAATTCGAAATTGCGCAGCGGCGCACCGCTGATTTGCGCATAGCTTTGCAGTGTGCTATCCAGCGTGGTAAAGTTCATGTCACGCACAATGTCGAAAGGGTCGTAACTGTGAAGAGAGATATAGTCGGCCACCGATGAGAGGGGCGCTGCACTGTTTTGCACCCAGGCAGCGTCGGGATAGGGGCCCGAGGAGAACAGCGCCAGCGATGAGTCGATCGCCAGCATGGCCTGGGCACAAGCTTGGGCCTTTTGCGCGTAGGCCTGGGGTGTGTTGGGCCCTTCCATATGGCCGTAGCCCATCTCGTTGCCCAAAGACCAGTACTTGACCCCATATGGCTGGGTGTGACCCCGCCGGGCGCGCAGCGAACCCCAGGTGGTCTGAGCGTCGCCGTTGCAGTACTCCACCCACTGGGCGCATTCTTCGGGCGAATCCCAAGCCAAGTTGATGGTCAAAAAAGGCTCGGCGCCGATCTTTTGACATAAGGCAATAAATTCATCGATACCCACCTCGTGGAAATCGAACCCGTGGGTGTGGGGCTGTGTCTCATTTTCCATATACGAGCACATGGGGCCGCGCATGTCGCTTTCCAGCAGACCGTCCTTCCATCGGTATTCACCGGCAAAGTTGCCGCCGGGCCAGCGCAGCAGCGTAGCGCCGATTTTCTGCAGGGCCTCCACAACGTCGGGTCGCATACCGTAAAAGTGGTTGCCGGGCAGCAGCGAAGCCGCGCCTACCGCCAGCTCGCCCACCGCATCAAATCCGAATTCAAACCGAGCGTTTCCGTCCTGCGCGCAGGGAGTCAGAAAAAGACGATAGGTATTCCATTGGTTCGAAGTCACCTCAAGGGCGGACTGGGCGTAGGCCGTGCCGCCGTCGGCCGAAACAAGGCGTACCCATACCGTAAGGGGCGCGGCGCTCTTGAGCACCAGCCGGACTTCATACGGCCTGTCGGCCTGCAACGCAATGCCGCTCTGTGCTAGGCCGCAGCACCGGCCGGCTACATAATTCTGCATCTTCTGGCTTTGAAGCTCGTTGCGCCGGGTCATTTTTTCGGGCTGCTCATGGCGGGTGTAGGTGTCATAATAATCCATGTAAAAATAGGCGGTTTCGCCAATGGTCACCCATTCTAGCGCCTGACCGCTGGCCTGGCAGGGCTTGCCGGCGAACTTGCGGTTGCGCAGCAGCTGGGCACTCAGGCCGTTGTGGATGCAGCTGCGCGTGTGCTCCAGGTTGTGGCCGAACACCAGGCGCGACAGCGGATAAGTCTTTTCCCTATCCAACACCAGTCGATTTGCGGGCATATTCATCCTCCTGTATGGTGATATTATGAAAAGTGTATACTTTTAGCGCTGCCATGAAAATGCACAAACCCTGCTGCGGATGGAAAAAAACGATGCTGCGGCGCTTTTTCTCATAAAAATACCCGGCGAAAGTATCGCTGGGTATTTAGATTTTCAAAAAATCCTAAGTATATTCCATGGATATCCAAGTGTAGCTGCTCCAAACCGACAGCACGCGCGGCTACGACCGGCCGTAGCGCGAAGGGGTCATTGCTCCACAAAGATACGCATATCCCACGGCGCCAGTTCAAAACTGTCGCCGGGCGACACATCGTTACGCTGTGTCAGCTCATGGGCCGCGCCATAGCGGTAAACCACATGCTGCGTGCTGTCGGAGTAGTTAAAGTAGTAGCGCACCTGCTTTGCGGCATCGTTTATGCCCTTGCGCAGGATGACCGGGAAGGCCAGCAGCTGATCGTCGCCCCACACGCCGGCGTGGCACAGCGCCTGTTTGAGCACCTGCGACAGCGCCGGTTCGGCAATCCTGCCGGCGATGTACGTAGCGCAGCCCTCGCCGTAGGTGTTGCGCGTGACGGCGGCGTATTTGCCCCAGTGGGGATGGTCGTAGGCGGCCAGCACCTGGGCGGTGGTGGGCGTGACCAACTCCATAAAGACGCTGACGCACGTATCCTCCGGTGCAAGGTCCAGCCCGCGCAGCGTCACGTCCCGGGGCAACACAAACTGGCTGTAGGTGACGCCGCAGCACTCGCTCAAAATGCGGGGCTGGGGCAGCGTGCTTACCTGGACATGCTCGTCGGTAAAGCCGGTCTTGAACGTAGCCACCAGGTGCCCGCCGGCATGGACGAAAGATTTGAGTCGTTCCAGCAGGCTGTCCGGCGCGCTGTACAGCGCCGGCACAACGATGACGTCGTAATCCTCCAGGTTGTCCGACTCGGGAAACAAAAAGTCCGTCTCGACGTTTTGGCGATACAGGCAGTCGTATATCCAGCGCAGCACGTCGTTATAATTGCAGCCCTTGGCCGGCGGGAACCACTCCAGCGCCGTATAGGACTCGTTGCTGACCAGTATGGCCACGCGGTTTTGCTTTTTCAGGTTGATCAGCTGCCCGCCCCACCGGGCAAAATCCCGTCCGATGGTCTTGGCCTCCAGATACGTGGGGTTTTCGCCGAAGTCGTGGCTAAGCAGGCCCTTCCAATAGGTTTCGTAGGAGTTGTGGATGGAGTGCCAGTGCCAGTACATCACCGAATTGGCCCCGCTGGCCAGATGGCTAAAGGCCTGCAGGCGCAGCTGTCCCTCAAAGGGCGTCCAGTGCGGGAAGGCCTGAGCCTGCGTCTCGATGACCAAATAGTTGTCGCCCTTGAGCGACCGGGAGATGTCGCCGCCCAGCGCGATTTCAGCGCCGGTTAAATCCTGCTGGCTGGGGTGGTAGATGTCCACACCGGCGACGCTCAGGCATTTGGCGGCGGTAAAGTGGTTAACCTGCGGCTGCAGGCCGTAGGAATGGCCCCGCCACTCGTAATCAAAGTTGTGCGTGATGAACTGGTCGTCGCGCTTATATTCTTTTACAATACCTGCCTGCCAGGCCAGATACTCGTCCACCAGCGTGCGCTGAAACTTGGCAAACGCGGCGCCCAGGCTACCGTTGATGGTGCCCAGCACGTCGGGAAAATCCTCCCAGGCGTCGATGCGGTTGGACCAGTAGTCCAGCCCGAAGGCGCGGTTGATTTCGTCCAGCGTGCCGAACTGGCGGCGCAAATGTTTTTGGAACAGCAGCTGCACGTTGCGCCCGGCGGTATTGTAATGCTTGGTTTCGTTATCCAGCTGAAAGCCAATGACGCAGCGCCGGTGGGCCGACACTTCCATCAGCTTGCGGATCACCCGCTGGGCGTAGAAGCGAAAGCCCGGATGCGTAATGTCCATATTCTGCCGCTTGCCGTAGCGTTCGGGCCCTTTTTGCGTGACGGCCAGCACATCGGGCTGCTCGGCGGCCAACCAGGCGGGAAACGCGTAGGTGGGCGTGCCAATGATGACATCAATGCCGTTTTTCTCCATGGCGTCCAGCACCCGCGTGACGTGCGAAAAATCGAATACGCCGTTTTGCGGCTCGCAGGTGCTCCACGTGGATTCGGCGATGCGCACCACGTTGATGTGGGCGTCCTTCATCATGCGGATATCCTGTTCCAGCCGGTCGTAGGGCATATACTCGTCGTAATAGGCCGCGCCGAATAACATACGATCCATCTGTTCTTCCTTTCTGCCGCCGGGGCGGGGGGATTCCCCCCTTTTCTTCTATCCTAGCCGCATTGGCCGGGCAAGTCAATTGCCTTTGGGCTTATCTGCCATTGACGCGCCAAAGGACGGCTTTTATAATGCGAAGAAGAGCCGGCAAAAGAGCCTTTGCCGGTGCCGGCGGCAAACCTTCGTCCAGGAAGGCAATCGGGCCGCGAAGCTGGCGGGGGCTGTGGGCAGTCGTCGGCAGCAACGCCGCAGGAACGGCGCCGGGGGTGGCGGCCTTGACGCCCGTGGTGCCCAAAAGGCGCGGCCCGCTCCGATCA
>JAQVWW010000076.1 GCA_028709505.1 Eubacteriales bacterium | reverse complement strand
ATTGCCCAGAGAGGACTATATCAGAACGTTTATGACCAACCGTGAACAGATACTGGCTTATTTAAACGAATACCTGGACGCCAAGCGCGTCAAGCATAGCCTGGGCGTGGAGAAGACCGCCGCCAAACTGGCGCGGCGCTTTGGCGAGGACGAGGGCAAAGCGGCGCTGGCCGGCCTGGCCCACGACTGCGCCAAAAGCCGCAGATATACGCCCCAGCAGATGAAGGAGCTGGCCGCTGCGTCGCGGTTTTATTTGACCGACGACGAAATTCGCCAAAGCCCGCACATTCTGCACGCGCCGGCCGGCGAGACGGTGGCGCGGCGCGTGCTAGGCATCACCGACGACGCGGTACTGGGCGCCATCTGCTGGCACACGGTACCCCGTGAGGATATGTCTGTACTGGAGAAAATCGTATCGCTGGCCGACATGATAGAGCCCAACCGCCGCTTTGCCGGCGTGCGCTCGCTGCGCGAGGCCGCCCAGCGGGATCTGGACGAGGCGTTTATGCTGTCGCTCAAGCACACGATGGCGCATCTGTTGGAACACGACCTGGCGGTGCATCCGCTTACGCTGCGCGCCTACAACCGGCAAGTCACCCAAAAACCGCGACAAAACAGCAAGGAGACGGATAATGGATAACAACGCAAGGCAACTGGCCCAAAAACTGGCCGACATCATGGACGAAAAGATGGCGCTGGAGATCGAGGTGATGGACATCTCGGCCATGACCACCATCGCCGACGCCTTCGTGCTGTGCTCGGGCCGCACGCCGATACAGGTGCGCGCGCTGTGCGACGAAGCCGAAGATCAGTTGGCAAAACAGGGCATCCGGCCGCGCAACAAAGAGGGCTACGCCGCCGGGCGCTGGGTGGTGCTGGACTATGGCGACGTGGTGCTGCACATTTTCCACAAGGAGGACCGTGCCTTTTATAACCTGGAGCGCCTCTGGCGGGCCAGCCCCCAAAAGGCCGCTGCCGAATAGAACCGGGAGGAGACTATGGCAAACGCAGGACTGCGCACATTGCTGGTCTACGACATCCTTAAAAAACAGACCGACGCCGAACATACGCTGTCCGTCGGCGCGCTGGTGGAACTGTTGGCCCGGCAGGGCGTACAGGCCGAACGACGCGCCGTCAACCGCGACCTGGATGCGCTGGAACAGTTCGGCGTAGAGCTTGTGCGCTCGCCCAAAAAGGACGGCGGCTATTATCTGGCCCGGCGCGATTTTGACGACGCCGAGGTACAGGTGCTCATCGACGCGGTGCAGGCGGCGCGGTTCATCCCGGCGCAGCAGTCCCGCGCGCTGGTGGGCAAGCTGATGAATTTATCCAGCCGCCACGCCCAGCGTGAGCTGCGCCGGGAAGTGTTTGTAGACGACCGGGCCAAAAGCACCAACGCGCAGCTGTACGACAGCATCGCGGCGCTGACGCAGGCCATACGCAAAGGCCGCAAGGTTACCTTTCAGTATTGCTCATACAACCGATATAAAAAGCCGGTGCAGCGCCGCGGCGGAGAAGAGTATCTGGTCAGCCCCTACGCGCTGGATTGGAACAACGACGCCTTTTACCTCATCGGGCAGATGGGCACGCTGGAGAAGTTTACGCATTTTCGCGTCGACCGCATGCAGAACGTGGCCGTAAGCGACCAGCCGCTGCTGCCCTATACGGCCTTTTACGACCAGCGGGAGCTGAACATTGCCGACTATGTCAAGCGTACCTTTTCGATGTTTGAAGGGGCGGCCCAGTGGGTGGATATCCGCTTTGACGATAGCCTGATGACGGCGGTGGTGGATAAGCTGGGCGTGGACGTGATGACGGTGCCCGACAGCGACGGCTCTTTTGTGCTGCACACGCGGCTGGTGGTGGGGCCCGGGCTGTCTGCGTGGCTGGCCCATTTTGGCGGCCAGGCGCGCATTTTAGCGCCGCAGGAGGCCTGCGTGCAGATGCGAGAACACCTGTGCGCCATGCTGGCCCAATACGACTGACGGGAAGAAGGTGACGCCATGGCGCCGATGGAGCGCCCCGGGGAACACGTGGACGACCTGATGTTCAAAGGCCTGCGCATCATACAGAGCCGTACCGGCTTTCGCTACGGTATGGACGCGGTGCTGCTGGCCGGCTTTGCCCGGCCGCGGGGCGCCGGCGTGCTGGATTTGGGCACCGGCACCGGCATTGTGGCGCTGCTGCTGGCCGGCATCAACGAGGCCGCCCACATTACGGCGCTGGAAATCCAGCCGGAAATGGCCGACATGGCCCGCCGATCGGTGCGGCTGAACCACCTGGAGCGGCGCATCGACGTGCTGTGCGCCGACTTGCGCGCCCACAAAGAGTTGCTGCAGGCCGGGCAGTACGATGTGGTCGTATGCAACCCACCCTATACCCGCGCCGACGAGGGCAGCGCCTCGCCGACGAAAAGCCAGGCCATGGCCCGGCACGAGCACAGCTGCACGCTGGACGACGTGGCCCAGGCCGGCTATTACGCGCTCAAATACGGCGGCTACATGGCCCTTATCATCCGCGCCCAGCGCACCGTCGACCTTTTGGAAACGCTGCGCCGGCACAAGATAGAGCCTAAGCGGGCGCGGTTGGTCTGCCCGCGGCGCGCATCGCCGCCCAACCTGCTGCTGGTCGAGGGCATCAAGCACGGCAAGCCCGGCCTTTTGTGGGAGCCGCCGCTGGTGGTGTTTGGCGACGACGGCCGTTACACGCCCGAACTGCGGGCTATTTACCATATGGAGGAAGACGATGGCGGATAGCGCGACGCTGTATCTGGTGGGTACGCCCATCGGCAATTTGGAGGATTTGACGCTGCGGGCCATCCGCATATTGGGCGAAGTGGATTTGATAGCCGCCGAGGACACGCGCCGGACGCTGAAGCTGACCAACCACCTGCATCTGGAAAAGACGGTGGTCAGCTACCACGAGCACAATCAGCATACCGCCGGGCCGCGGCTGGTGGAACAGCTTTTGCAGGGCAAGAGCATCGCGCTGGTCAGCGACGCTGGCATGCCGGTGGTATCCGATCCCGGCGCGCAGCTGGTGGCGCTGGCGGCCGACGCCGGTATCGCCATCCGCGTGGTACCCGGCCCCTGCGCCGTGTCATCGGCGCTGGCGGCATCGGGTTTTGACGGTGCCGCCTACGTATTCGTCGGCTTTTTACCGCGGGAGAACACGCCGCGCAAGCAGGCGCTGGCCGCCCTCAAAGGCGAGCAGCGCACGATGGTGCTTTACGAAGCGCCGCATCGGCTGGCGCGGACGCTGGCCGACCTGCGCGATTCGCTGGACGAAACGCGCCGCGTAGCCGTGTGCAACGACATCACGAAGTTTTATGAGGACGTCCGCCGCACGACGCTGGGCGAGGCGGCGGCGCACTTTGCCCAGCACCCGCCCAAGGGCGAGTTTGCGCTGGTGGTGCAGGGCGGGCAGCCGCTGCGGCCGTCTTACGAGGGGCTGAGTATCCAGGAGCATCTGCTGCTGTACATGAAGGCCGGCAGCACCAAAAAGGAGGCCGTCAAGCAGGTGGCCCGGGACAGGGACCTGCCCAAAAGCGACGTATACCGGATAAGCCTTGACGTAACGCAATAGAGGAGAGTTATGAAGCACAGTTCGTATTGGATTCGCATACTGGCTGTCGGTCTGGCGCTGGTGCTGCTGGGCGGCTGCGCCGGGCAGGCGGATACGGCCCAGGACGTGCCGCCGCTGGCCCAAAGTATTCCCGAGGGCAGCTTTGGCAGCGATAACCTGGACGCCTTTGCGTGGGCGCTGCTGCAGGCGGTGCGCCCCGATAGCGGTAACGTGGCCATAAGCCCGGTGGAGGTGGCTACGGTGCTGGCCATGGTGCAGTCCGGCGCCGCCGACGCGTTGGACGCGCAGATCATCACGGCGCTGGGCGCCCAGGAGATAAGCCCCAAGCGCGTCAACGAATATACGCTGCAGCGCCGGCAGGTGCTGCTGGAGAAGAGCGACAGCCCCGCCGCCCAGGCGCTGCGGATGATGGTGGGCGAGAACCAGCCGGTACTGGAGTCCTACATCAAGACGGTACAGGACGAGCTGGGCCTGCAGGTGGCTTTTGAAGAGATTGCCGCCAGCACCGCCAACGCCGCGTTTGCTGCCTGGGCCGACGACAATACGATGGGGCTGGTCAACCGCGTCAGGTGGGAGCTGCCTGCGGCGTCCATGCCCTACATCATCAGCGTTGCGTACCTGCAAAACTACTGGCAGACTGCCCAGGACCCGGCCCGCACCACGCCGGTATCCTTCACCTACGAAGATGGCTCCACCGCCGCCGTGCCTATGGTGCCGGTGGTGCAAAGCTGCGGCATCTACCGCGGCCAGGACGGTAGCATGGGCATCCTGCCGCTGACCGACGACAACTTCCGGCTGGTGCTGATGATACCCGGCGAAGAGAAAACGCTGGACGACCTGCTGGGCAACATCGTCCAATACCACGCCCAGTGGCGCAAGGACGCCGACTGGGGCGAACAGCGCATTGCCGTGCCCAAGTTCGCCGCCCGCTTTGACGGTAGCCTCAAGCAGCCGCTGGACGCGCTGGGCGTGCGCGACGTGTTCCGCATCGAAGCCGGCCTGCCCCGGCTGGGAAACGGCATGTATTTGGCCGATGTGCTGGCCAGCGCCACCTTTGTGCTGGACGAGAGCGGCACCGCCGAGCGCAAGGACACCAAGCCCTTTCGCCCGGGCATGGACGACGGCATTGTGACGCTGTTGATCAACCGGCCGTTTGTGTTTGCCGTGGAGGACGCCAAAACCGGGCTTATCATACAGGCCGGCATCGTAAAAGACCCGATGCTGCCGCTGAAATAGGAGGAGAGTATGCAGCAATATCTGGACTACGCCGTAAAGCGGCTGCGCGCGCTGTGCGCCACGCCCAGCCCCACCGGCTATACGCAGCGCGCGGCGCAATATCTGATGAAAGAGTTAAGCGCGCTGGGATACGAAGCCTGGCAGAGCCGCAAGGGCAACGTGCTGTGCTGCCTGGGCGGCCAAGGCGATGCGCTGCTGCTCAGCGCGCATTTGGATACGCTGGGGCTGATGGTGCGTGCCATCAAGCCCAACGGCCATCTGCGCTATACCGAGATCGGCGGCTACAGCCACACGGCGGCGCTGACCGAGAATGTGTCGATATTTACGCGGGACGGCCGGGAAATAGGCGGCGTCATCCAGTGTACGAAGCCTTCGGTACACGTGTGGGGCAGCGCCGATAAGATGGATTTGGACGACAATATGGAGATATTGGTGGACTACCCGGTGCGCACTGCCGACGATGTACGCGCGCTGGGCATCCAAGCCGGCGATTTCATCGCCTACGATCCGCGCACCGTCGTCACCGACGGCGGTTACATCAAAAGCCGCCATCTGGACGACAAGGCCGGCTGCGCCATCCTGCTGGCGCTGGCCAAATACATCAAAGACGGCCGCGGCAGCCTGGCCCGTAAGACCTATTTGATGTTCACCGTGCACGAAGAGGTGGGCCACGGCGGATCGGCCGGCTTGCCCGACGACGTAGCCGAGGCCGTGGCTGTGGACATGGGTGCCGTCGGCGACGACCTGAGCTGCGACGAGCACAAGGTGTCCATCTGCGCCAAGGATTCGGGCGGGCCCTACCACTATGAGCTGACCGGCCGGCTCATCGCCGCCGCCCGGGAAGCCGGCTGCGGCTACGCCGTGGATATCTACCCCAAATATGGGTCCGACGTCGAAGCCAGCCTGCGGGCGGGTTACGACATCCGCCACGGGCTAATCGGCCCTGGCGTGTACGCGTCCCACGGCTACGAGCGTACGCACAAGGACGCCATAGCCGCCACCATCGCGCTGCTGTGCCGGTTTGTGGGCATGTGACCAGCGGCAAAACGCCGCCATGCGCCGTCCAAAGGCCGCCGATAACGCCGTCTAAAAGGTTAAACGACTTTTTTGCGGTAAAAATGCAGGTCTATGCGCCGGATTTTCAAAGAAACGGTTGACTATTGATGGCGCATTGTTTATAATAACACTTGCGTTTTTGCGCATTGTGGTAAAGGCAGGTGAAAGTCATGAAACAAGGTATACATCCCCAATATAAAAAGTGTGTTGCCAGCTGTGCTTGCGGCGAAACGTTCGAAACGCTGTCCACCGGCGATAGCATCCGCGTAGAAATCTGCTCCAAGTGCCACCCGTTCTTTACGGGCAAGCAGAAGTTAGTGGATACCGGCGGCCGCGTCGATCGCTTCAAGAAGCGCTACGGCCTATAAACAGGATATTAGCGAAATAGCAGGACGGGGAGCGCTCTCTGTTCTGCTTTTTGTTATCGGCAAGGGGGTAGGAAATGAGAAAAAACAGCAACGTGGGCGGCCAGGCCGTCATGGAGGGCGTCATGATGCGCTCGCCGGACACGATGGCCATGGCCGTGCGCAACAGCGCCGGCCAAATCGTGCAGGACGTAACGCCGCTTAAGGCCGGGGCAGAGAGG
>JAQVWW010000075.1 GCA_028709505.1 Eubacteriales bacterium | reverse complement strand
CTGCTGCGCAGCCATATAGCCGAACTGGGCTATACGCGCTGGTTCTCCATCTATGACGACGACGATTCGATGAGCGTCATTAAGGGCTGTATCGCCCAGATGGGCTTAAGCGAAAAGCAGTGCCCGGCCCGAGTCGTGCGCTCACGCATCAGCGACGCCAAGAACCGGATGCTTACCGCCGCCGAAGTGCTCGACGAAAGCGACGATCAGATGGGGGCCTGGGCCGCCGAGATTTATAAGCGCTACGACGCACAGCTTAGGAACAGCAACGCGCTGGATTTTGACGATCTGCTGACCAAGACGCTGGAGCTGTTCAGCCAGCGTCCCCAGATACTGGCCTACTATCAGCAGAGGTTTCGGTATATTCACGTGGACGAGTATCAGGACACCAACAAAGCCCAGTACATGCTGGTGCAATTATTGGCGGCCTACCACCGCAACATCTGCGTGGTGGGTGACGACGACCAGTCCATCTACGGCTGGCGCGGCGCCGATATCCGCAACATATTGGACTTTGAAAAGGATTTTTCCGACGCCACCGTCATCCGGCTGGAGCAGAACTATCGCTCCACCGCGCGGATACTGGACGCCGCCAACGGCGTCATCGCCCACAACACGGCCCGCAAGCAAAAACGCCTGTGGACCGCACAGGAGGGCGGCGAGAAGGTGTGCGTCTATCAGGCGCACAATGAAAAGGACGAGGCGCAGTTCTGCCTGCGCACGATGGCCGGGCTTTTAGGCGAATATTCCTATGCGGACTTTGCCATACTATACCGAACCAACGCCCAGGCCCGCGCCATCGAAGACGCGCTGGTGCTGACCGGCGTACCCTATCAGGTATACGGCGGCATGCGCTTTTACGACCGGCGCGAGATCCGCGACACACTGGCTTATCTGCGCGTGCTGGCCAACCCGCTGGACACGGTGGCCCTTAAGCGCATCATCAACGTACCCAAGCGCGGCATCGGCGTCGCGTCCATCGCCAAGCTGGAGGGGGAGGCCGAGCGACGCGGCATCTCGCTGTGGGACGCGCTGTGCGATAGGGACCTTATCCGCGATCAAACGCCGCGCATCGCCTCCAGCGTGCACGTGTTTACCACGACGCTGCAAGGCCTTCAGCAGCAGATTCCGCATAAGAATCTGTTGGAGTTCATCGACGCGGTGCTGGTAGATACCGGATACGAGGGCCTGTATCGCCTGTCCGAAGACGATGATTCACAGGAGCGGCTGGAGAACCTGAAGGAATTCCGCTCGGCGGCGGCCGAGTTTATGCAGAACAACGACGACGCGCAGCTGGCCAACTTTTTGGAAAATGTGGCGCTGGTGGCCGACGTAGACGCGCTGGACGAGACGCGCGGCACCGTCACGCTGATGACGCTGCACTCGGCCAAGGGCCTGGAGTTTCCGGTGGTGTTCATCGTGGGCATGGAGGACGGCATTTTCCCCACCAGCCGTGCGTTGGACGATTACGACAAGCTGGAGGAGGAGCGCCGGCTGTGCTACGTGGGCATCACCCGCGCTCGGCAGCGGCTCTATCTGGTGCACTGCCAGTCGCGGCTGCTCTATGGCGAGGTGCGCGGCTATCCTGTGTCGCGCTTTTTGCAGGAGATTCCCACCGACTGCGTGCACCATGCCGAAGAAGACGCACGGGCGCACTATGCCGCCGCCCAGGGCCGCATTTTTGGCGCGCGCAGCAAAGCGGCCCGCGCCGCCAAACCTACCGGCGCGTTTAAGCCCGGGTTTATCGCCGCGCCAAAGAAGCCTAAGCCCTCCAGTGGCCTCAAGACAGGCGATAAGGTTCGCCACGGCAAGTTTGGCCGGGGTACCATCATTAAGGTGGATCAGCGCGGCGAAAGGCGCATCTTTACCATTGCTTTTGAGGGCATGGGCATCAAAGAGCTGATGGAGAGCGTGGCGCCGCTGGAGAAGCTGTAATACAAGGAGCAAACGGCCATGGACGAGATGCGCAGACTGGTAGAGCAGCTCAACGAGCATGCCTACCGCTATTACGTGCTGGATGACCCCGGCATTTCCGATGCCCAATACGATGCGCTGTTTGACCGGCTGCTGGCACTGGAACAGCGCACCGGCGTGGCGCTTGCTGATTCGCCCACGCGGCGGGTGGGCGGCGCGCCGGTTTCAGCCTTTGTGCCCCATACGCATCTGGCACGGCTATGGAGTATGGATAAGGTGCGCACCGAGGGCGAGCTGGCTGCCTGGCAGCAGCGCGCACTGCGCGTTATCGATGCGGCGCAGCGCAATTTGCCGCCGCTGGAATACGCCGTGGAATATAAGTTTGACGGCCTGACCGTCAACGTAACCTACGATCGGGGCAAGCTTACGCAAGCCGCCACCCGTGGCAACGGCGTCGTAGGCGAAGGCATCCTGGAGCAGGTCAAGACCATTCGCTCGCTACCCCTTACGGTACCCTACCAGGGCCGCTTTGAAGTGCAGGGCGAAGGCATCATGCGCCTGTCGGCGCTGGAACGCTACAACAGCACCGCCGCCGAGCCGCTGAAAAACGCCCGCAACGGCGTAGCCGGCGCGCTGCGCAACCTGGACCCTAAGGTGACCGCCCAGCGGCAGATTGACATCTTTTTCTACAATGTGGGCTATATCGAGGGCCGCACCTTTGCCGATCACCGTGCAATGGTAGATTTCATCCGTGAAAATCGGCTGCCCTGCAGCGATTTTATCCGCTACCACACCACGCTGGACGGCGTGCTGGAGGCGGTGCGCGAAGGCGAGGAGCAGCGCCCGGGTCTGGATTTTCTCATCGACGGCATGGTCATAAAGGTATGCGACTTCGCCACCCGCGACGCGCTGGGTTTCACAAACCGCTTCCCGCGCTGGGCGGTGGCGTATAAGTTTGCCGCCCAGGAGATGACCACCCGCGTGCTGGACGTGGTATGGGACGCCGGGCGTACCGGCAAGCTGACACCGGTGGCCGAGCTGGAGCCGGTGGACATCGGCGGCGCCACGGTGCGGCGCGCCACGCTGAACAACTGGGACGATATCCAGCGCAAGAATGTGGCCATCGGCCGCCGGGTATGGCTTCGCCGCGCAAACGACGTTATCCCCGAAATTATGGGCAGCATGGACGACGACGGCGACGCAAAGCCGGTAGAAAAGCCCACGCGTTGCCCGGTATGCGCCGCCGATGTGGTGGAGGAAGGCGCGCATCTGTTTTGCCCCAACGCGCTGGCCTGCCCGGCCCAGGTGGTGTCGCGCCTGGCGCATTTTGCATCGCGCAACGCCATGGATATCGAGACGTTCAGCGGCAAAACCGCGGCGATGTTCTTTGAAAAGCTGCACATGCGCGATGTGGCGGACCTATATTATCTGAAGCGCGATGCGCTGCTGGAACTGCCGGGCTTTGGCCCGAAGAAAGTCGACAACCTGTTTGCGGCGCTGGAAAAGAGCAAGCGCATTCCGCTGGAGCGGTTTATCTTTGCGCTGGGCATCCCCGGCGTGGGCGAGAAGACGGCCCGGGATTTGGCCCGGCATTTTGGAACCTTTGACGCGTTTACCCAAAGCGCCGCCCAGGAGTTGATGGAAATACGCGACGTGGGCGACACGGTGGCCCGGTCTATTATCGATTTTTTTGGCGATACCCATACGCAGCAGGTACTGCAGCGGATATTGGATGCCGGCGTTACGCCCATTGCGCCGGAAAAAGCGGCGTCCGGCGGCGCGCTGGACGGCAAGACGGTGGTGTTGACCGGCACGCTGGCGCACCTAAAGCGCAAGGATGCCGAAGCCATCGTACACAAGCATGGCGGCAAGACGGCGGGCAGCGTATCGGCCAAGACCAGCTATGTGCTGGCCGGAGACGAAGCGGGAAGCAAGCTGGATAAAGCCCTGCAGCTGGGCATCGCCGTGCTTAGCGAAGAGGAGTTTTTAGCCATGTTGGGCGAGGAAATCCCCCGGGATACGGAATAAGGCCGGGCGCGGGTTGGATGGCGGACGGCGCTAAAAAACGCCCTTGCAATTTATTGGTTTCCTGCTATAATAGGAAAAGCTAAAAGCTGCGGGGATATGGCTCAGTTGGTAGAGCGTCGCGTTCGCAATGCGAAGGTCAGGGGTTCGAATCCCCTTATCTCCACCATATAAGAACGCTAATATTGATACAGTGAGTATCGAGGTTAGCGTTCTTATTTTATACCCGAAAAAGGCTTAAAATGGGGCTTTTTCGGCACTTTCCTGTTCTCCTTGCGCCGCCAGCCTGTCGTTAAAAAACTGTGATTTTCTACGAATGAGCGCCGTTCCATATACCCGCGCTTTCGATTACCTGAAATAGTTTCATTTTTTCGGAGGGTTTCATTTTTCAGAGAGGATAGTTTCATACCCGCGCTTTCGATTGGGTGCAGAGAGCAAACTAGTTTGTGTCACCACATAAATCGGCTTCTCGACAGGGCTGTAACGAGTGTGCCTACACTTGAATTGCTTGTCGTTTACCGGTTAGTCTAAATCCTGAATATGATTTAATCGAATAGTTCGGTTGGAAACGTCAATTATACCTTCACCTTTAAGTTTTTTTAACTCTCGAAACAACGATGGCCGCTGCACACCAAGATAATCGGCAAGCTGCTTTTTGCTGATGGGCAACATAATGCTATTCGAGTGTTGCAAAATAGATTGCTGCCTGAAGTATTCTAAAAGGTTCTCACGAAGGGTTTTCTGTGTCGCCATCGTAATTCTTCGGTTCAACTTCTGTGAGTTAAGCGATAACATTTTGATAAACTGCATCGTAAAATGATAGTCGCGTAAAAAATCCGACACCGCTTTCCTGGTGACATGTAAAATCTGCGCATCGGACATACAGTAGATCGTGAACGGGTATGCGTTGGTATCACCAAACAACAAATTTGCTCCCAGCATCTGCCCTCTAGAAAATTCAAACATCGTCATGGCCGAGCCACTTTCTAAAAGTGAATACGCGACAAGGCTGCCAGAAAGAACAATATCAAGCGTCTTACAGCTATCCTTTTGGTTATAAACCGTCGCACCTTTTAAATAGCTTTTTAAATATAAATGATTGTCGGAAATCAGCGGCATAAGCGTATTCAAAGACAATTGCGAAAACAATGGTATGTCATTTACTTTCTCTATCACAGCCGCATCACCTCTTTTCAAATATTATGGCAGAAGGACACATATGTGTCTATCTATGCACAAAACGAAACATTATAATGTTCGTATTTCCGTATTGTTGTAAAGGAGGTGCTATAAATGATTGAACAGGTTTATAAATTGGCTGAAGGAAATGGGAAGTCGATCGAAAAGGTTCTGTTTGATGAGAATGTTCACTACCTGCATATGGTGTTCCCGCAAAACGAGGGGCTTCCCGAGCATTTTTCCAATTCTAATGTCTATATGACCGTGATCCGAGGCAAACTCTCGATCGAGCTTGACGGGCAGGAAATTCATGAGCATACTTCGGGGACTCTGCTGAAGATTCCGTTTAATACGAAGATGAATGTCAGAAACCTTCATGTGGATACATTGGAGTTAATCGTTGTAAAGGCGCCCGCTCCGAAGAAATAATTTTATTGTAAGGGGAGTATATGTATGGATGTTTTTACGCTGGCAATATGGGTCGGCACATTGATTTTTCTTGGGGTATCCCTTACTAAAGACAAAGTGAAAACAAAACAGGCGCTTAAAATGGCGCTAGGAATGGGAAAAGGGATGGTCGTGAGCATCCTTTCCATTGTTTTTGCAATCGGCCTGATCCTAACTCTGCTGCCACCCACTGAAATTGCAGCGTTTCTGAGTGACCAATCTGCCCTACTGGCGACTATTGGTGGAGCGCTGCTCGGGGCCATCACGCTGGTTCCTGCTTTTATTGCGTTTCCACTGGTGGGCACATTGGTGAATGCAGGCGTTAGCGTGGTTCCGTCTGTTGCGTTCCTGACGACTCTGACTATGGTGGGAATCGTAACATTCCCTTTTGAAAAGAAGGCGTTTGGTACAAAGTTTACCGCCATCCGAAACGGTCTTAGCTTTCTTTTTGCAATTGTGATTGCGCTTGTGATGGGGGTGATGATATGACAATCATAAAGAAGATAAAAGAAAATCTGTTCTTGGTCATTGTGGCTATGGCTTATATTATCATGTTCATCGCAAAACCGGCAATGGGCATTGAGTCTGTGAAAAGCAGCGGGTACTATATCAAAGAAATGCTTATGATTATGCCTGTCATCTTCATTCTGACAGCACTTTTGGACATGTGGGTTCCGAAGGAAAAAATCATGCAGTATTTGGGTAAAGACGCTAAAGCGAAAGGTATCTTTTTTTCCTTTTTGGTTGGCAGTATTTCGGCAGGCCCGGTTTACGCAGCGTTTCCGATGTGCGTTATGCTTCACAAGAAGGGAGCTTCCATTCGGAATATTGTCATTATCCTAAGCTCATGGGCTGTCATTAAAGTTCCGATGCTCCTTAATGAAGCAAAGTTTTTAGGACTCAAATTCATGGCCATTCGATGGGTGCTTACCGTTATTGCAATCATCATTTTTTCATGGCTGACAGCGAAAATTATAAAGGATAAGGATTTGCCGGG